>JAWCQV010000001.1:0-24964 GCA_038869575.1 Bathyarchaeia archaeon
CAATACCAGAACGTAAACTCCCCTCACTATGCTTCTCCGCTTGTAAACTACTATTGTCATACCATTTCAAAATTTCGCTAACAGCTTTTTCAGAATATCCCATTTGTTTCAGCATTCTTCGCAATCCCATTTTCGAAACCCCACTCAAGCAAATACACCGCGGTTTATTGCAATGCCCTTTAGGTTTAGATTTTCAGAACTATTTAGCTTTTAGAGCTTAACAATAACGCATATAAGAATTCACAGCCTCCAAGTCGAATTTTTCATATTGCAACACGTTACGCGCAAAGTTTAGCAATTTCCTTCGAACATCGATGCTTAAGTTTGGGTACCACGTCGGCGAAGCTACCACTAAACTCCGCCAGGCGTAAAAGGGCTGAACAACTTCTAAAATTTCCCAGTCCCCAGTTTTCTCCACATAGTTTTTCCAAAAAAGCCTAAACAGTCTATCGAAAATGCCGGCTAGTTCGCCGTACTTTTGCAACGAGTAGAATATGTAATTTATCGTCATGGCTGTCACATCGTCCGCTGGTTCACCCCACTCGCCTCTGCTGCGGTCGAGAACTGTGAAGTCGGTGCCTTCACGGAACATGACGTTCCAAGGGTGAAAATCGCCGTGAACTTGGCTGAGCCTATGGGTCTTCCTTTTAAGACGCCAGCGCCAAACAACGCAGTTTCTTTCGATATCAATTAACTCGTTTTCTTGTACAAAGTCCTGGTGTGGTGGATAACTATCAAGTAACCCCATTATGCACTCACCATGTCCAATAAGTTCACGTGCCCTTCTAATGTAAAGCCAGGGGGCATCACGTTTCACGCTGTGGATTTTGATTAGGTAGTCTGAAAGAGCTAAACAGCGCTTCTCGTCTAGATCAGTCATCTCACCCTTAGCCTTGATGCGGTCTAAGTCAAAATGGTATAGGGTGCCATCGACATACTCGGTTAGGAGGAAGAATTCACCACAATTCCCAAGGGACCGCATTCTCCTACCATCAGTAGTAAAGGCGCCAACATCAATTGAGCGCACATGCCTCGGAAGTTTGTTAAATGCTGAGTATTGCCATAAGAGAATCTGAGCGCGATCCGATGCATAATCGTGTCCGAAACCTTCGGGCCGCATTGTCTCTAACACAACGCGTCGAACATCGTTCTTAACCTTGAACTCAATTACATATGGCACTCCATAGCCAAACCCTTTCAAATCTTGGACGCCCTTAGCTTGATCTTCTCCAAGCCTCCATACCCCACAAATTTCAACATCAGAACCGTATAAGCTTGAAAGATATTCAAGTAGGCCCTCTGCTGAAAATTCGATGCGAAACGTATTGCTTTGTTTTCCCTCATCCATATCTCACACCAAAACGAACATACATAGGGAAACCGACTTAATATAAATTGAGGCTGAAGCATTAAGAAACTTTAAGGGTTGGGAATGAAGAGTCATAATAAACCATTCTTTTTCATAAAACCTTACGGAAGCTTAACAGAAGTGCTCAAAGACCATAAGTTGGCGGCCTTAGGCGATGCATACATAAATTTTGTCTACTCCGTTGCATTATCAATAAAAAAAGGTCAGCCCTTGGGGGCAAAAGTTAAGGGGACGATGCTGGCAAAAGCCTTTAAAAAAGCCGGTTTAAGAAAACACATGCCTACTAGAGTTTCAAGCCATGTCATGGCTGATGCCGCTGAGGCCCTCATAGTTTATGCTTGGATTCATGGGTGCATGTCACTAGAGGAGTGCGTGTCAATACTGATTGAATCTGAAACCTCTGTTGAAGGCCTTACACAGCTATTATCAACGATAAGGGATAGAATCACTTTTTAAGGGCTTTTTTAAGGACTTTGCCAAACTCCTCATTCATTTCGCAGGCTTTTTCCAACGCTTTTAGTAGAGCCTCTTCTGGTTTTACTTTGCCCTTTGTCCGAATATAAATGACCGGAACCGGCGTGAGGGGATGAGAAATATCGTAGCCAGCCAACTCTACATTTTCATCTTCTAAAAGTCTTTTCTGAAGGAGGTTACAGATGGTGTGACCAACCCCTTCAACCTCAATTTTAAGCTCGTTTTCTGTTCTTTTCAAAATGTTAACTTTCATATCGCGTACCACCAACCATTCCTTATATTATTCCTCGGCCATAGTCTATGGCTGTTTTCCGTTTTTCAATTTTCCCACATCTTGGACACTGCAATCCCCGACCCTTTAGCTCTAATACCTCGCCACATTGAGAACAAAATGCGTAAACAACGCCTAAGCTTTTGTCCTTAGTTGTTAGATGATAAGCCCTATTCTTTTCGCTGACCACCTTTGCTCGAAGTATGTCGCTGGGCTTACAAATGTCAAACATAGATTCAACAAACCTTAAATGCGCATCTGAAACATGCAGTAAGCCTGTGAAAAACCCTGAAAGCAATCTTTTTCCTATTTTAAAGATGCGGACCGTGGCTATTTGCGTCTGAACGTTTGAAACCTGCCCTATAACAATGCTCCCAACTTTTGGAACCCGAACCCCATGAACTAAAGGGAAAACCGAAACCCGTTTATTAAGGAAGTCGAGGAGAGAGCGCCCAACAACCTTTGAATATATAACCCCATCCTTAACATATGTGCCAGCGTCTGGAACAAACTCTTCGATAACGCCTAGGGGTTCTCCGGGTAAAACCAATTGCCCACTGTCTCTTTTTGAAGATTGCAAACTCATGTTGTCATCATCCCAAATATAGGGCTTATTAGAATACTTAAACAGCTCAATAAACCTTTCCCAGCTCATTGTAAGCTTGCAACACCTTAATAATGTAACGCGTATGCAACCTCTCATGGTCCACAAGCCTCCTCAAAATCTTCCTTGCAGTCCAAAGGTTGCATAACGGGCTTTTATCTTTCATAGGCTGGAAAACTCCTTGCATTCTGTCCTTTGGTATATCCTTTAAATAATCGACAACGACTTTTCTGGTGTGGTTTAACAGCTCAAACACGTTTCTCGGATATCGTATTGGCAGTTCAACGTTTAAACGTGTTATATACCAAGGCTCAACGTAAGCTATGTGTCGCAAACAGTTCCTAATGGTGCGCGGCTTTCCAGGAGGCAGCCAGTTAAGAGCTTTGCTGTTCAAATTTGAAACAAGCTTCAAAAGATCTTCTCTAGAATACTCCATCAGTTTTAAAGTCCATGTAACATCTTTTTTTGCGATAGGAGCCACTTCAGACCAGAAGAGTGGTTCTGGCTTCCCAGCCTCGACAGGGTTGTAAGTCACCCTTAAAACTTCTGCAACCTCGATATCAAAATCTTTTGCTTCGACTGGAACATGTTCACCGTGTCTCACTAGCCAATCGAACCATTCAGCAACAGCAGTTCTTACCTTTGCGAGGGCACTTTCTGGAGAGCTCCCGAAAACCCAGCACCCCGGGCATTCAGGAACAAAAGCGCTTGTTCCTTCCGGCCCAACTTCTAAGCAAACCGCTATCTTTCTTGTCATATGCTTTCGCTTCTAGAAGAATCCCCTCTTGCAAAGTTCCTTCCATGAAACTTCGCCTGTAATCACAAGCGCTTCGTTCATGGTTAGCATCGGCTTTAAGAGCTTGGAAGGGGCGTCGATAGACACACGGGGACATGCCGTGTTAACATATGCGTCCACCGTTGGAAAGTTCATGACCATTTCGGGCGTTATTTCTCTGACAGCAAATAGGTAAGCGTCCTTGCCAACCTTTTCAAGCTTTTCCCTGAGGGTTAGGGCCTCTTCAACCCGCTTCTGCCCGAGTTTAAGCCCTACAAGAACTGCGAAGGTTTTTGCTCTTTGGGCTTCTTGGATGCTCGCCCACCTTTGCCTTTGAACTTTTTTAGCTTCATCGTCTATTGAGTAGGCTCTCTTCTCATAAGGCTCTGCAACCACCGTTGGTCTGGAAGTTGTAAGGGCCAAGCCCAAAGCGTGGAAGCGTCCACCACCTATAAAAAGGAAGCCTTCAACGTCTTCTGCTATAGATTTAGCGTTACTATAGTCGCATCCAATAACCTGCCCCGGATAGTTTAGACGCCCAGCGTCGCCAACCATGACCGTCTTTCCGGCGCGAACTAGCATTTCTTTTGCCTCGTCAAGGGTTTGTACATGCTGAACTGTTGTGGCTAAGCCTACGTTATGCCAATTCGCCATTAATGGCAGTGCTTTTTCAACAACCTCTGTCACGCTTATGGCAGCTCGTGCTTCAATGTATATCGTTGGCACTTTCTCATACTTCAAGAGCTTCGAATGCCCATAATGTGCTATCAAGTCTACATCTAAGCTTTCAGCCTCGGATGTTGCCAAGTCACAAGCACCGTAACATGGGTCAGCAGAAACTATGGGTAAGGCGCCAGCCTTCTCAATAACTTTAGATAGGCGCGTTGCCTCACTTTTTAATCCGTCCGGCAGCTGTATTAAAACGCGTCTGGCTCCAAGCTTAACGATTTCCTGCTTTAACCTTTCTTCTTCAAAATCAAACATCCTCATGGCGGAACACCAAACACCCTTTAGAGAACATTGACATAGAAAAGAGAGAGTTTAACCGATTGCTTATTTTAGGCTTTCATCCCATTGGGGCGTCCATTCCCAATCTTCCTTTGGTCTTTTAACCGGACGCCCTAAGGCTCGCTCGTGCTGTTCTGCAAGCTTTTCTAAGATTATTTTTTGTTCTATGCTTGCAACAAGCTTTTTTGTAGCTACTACGGCGTCGGGGTTTACTGATATACTGTCTATTCCAGCTCTTACTAAGAATTCGGTAAAGTCTGGAAGGTTTGACGGCGCTTCACCACAGATGGAAACTGTACAGCCGTTTTCATGTGCCACCTTAATTAGATGGGCTATTATCCTTTTGACAGCCGGGTCTCTCTCATCGAAGTACCCCATCTGCCCTAGGCGTTCGGAGTCTCTGTCGATCATTAGTATGCCTTGCGTCATGTCATTTGAGCCTATGGAGAAGCCATCGCACAATTTCGAAAACTCGTCGGCCATGATGGCTATTGAAGGCGTTTCAGCCATAAACCAAACCTTAAAGTCCTTCGACCTTTCTAAGCCTTCTTCGCGCATTATTTCAAGACACTTTTTAGCTTCCCAGAGAGTGCGCACAACTGGGAGCATAACCCAAACGTTTTTCAGTCCCCACTCTTCACGGCACTTTCTTATGGCTTGACATTCCAGACGGAAAGCCTTCTCATACCATAGGCTTATGTAGCGACTGCATCCCCTCCAGCCCAACATGGGATTGCTTTCGACAATCTCGTATTTCTCTCCACCTTTCAGTTCGCGGTACTCGTTCGTTTTAAAATCACTAAAGCGCACAACAACTGGACGGGGCTGTATAGCCCTGGCAACGGTGGCTACGCCCTCTGCAAGTTTATCTACAAACTTTTGCCCCTGCCCAATTTCGATAAGATAAAGCGGGTGTTCACCAATGTAGCTGGCCAAAATAAACTCGATGCGCATAAGTCCTATGCCCTCAAAGGGCAGGTCTTTATAATCTTCAATTTTCTCTGGAACCCCCAAATTCATGTAAATTTTTGTCGCAGTTACCGGAACTGATTGGAAGATGCCACCAGCAAAAGCTGCTGGAGAAGACGCTAGTGATTGTGTCGGTGTTAGATGTTCAGTCATTGCTTGTAATATACCTTCATAAACAACTCCGCTTCTCGCATCAACAGTATATTCTTCACCGCTAACCATAAGTTTTGTAGCGTTTTCAGTGCCAACAACACATGGTATACCTAGCTCACGGCTCACAATGGCTGCGTGGCATGTTATACCACCCTTGTCGGTGACTATAGCGCCCGCAAGCCTCATGAAAGGCACATAATCTGGATTTGTCATGTCTGTAACGAGGATGTCGCCCTTCCGCATAACCTTCGCAGCTTCCTCAGGGTTTAGAACAACCTTTGCCACGCCGAAACCAATTCCCCTCTTGCCAGCTGGTATGCCCTTAACAACAACTTTTAAAGCCTCTTCAGGTTTGGCTAAACTAACCTCAACCTTCCTTTCAGGCACTTCAGCAGCCTTCAAGCTCCAAACGGTTTCTGGTCTGGACTGCACAATGAAAACATTTTCTGGAAAGCCGAGTTCGCTGTCAATAGCCCATTCAATGTCTTGGGGCTTGCCATAGTGCTGCTCTATGCTTTTAGCTAGCTCAGCAAGTTTTAGAACCTCCTCATCCGTTAGGCATGGCTGGTTCTGCTTTTCAGTCGGCACATCCAAATGCACAGTTTTGCCGGTGGCGGGGTCGCGAGCATACATCACTTTTTTGGTGGCGATACGCCTCTCAATAATTTTCATGGTTCGCTTGTCAACTATAAACTCGTCTGGAGTGACAGCTCCAGAAACAACAGCCTCACCCAAACCATAATTGCCTTCAATAACAATTTGGTTTGGGTCTCCAATAACGGGGTTTATTGTGAACATGACGCCGGCGGCTTTGGCATGAACCATTTTTTGAACGCCAACACTTATGAGAACCCTTTCATGTGCAAAGCCCTTCTGGGTGCGATAGAATATGGCGCGGGGCGTGAAAAGACTAGACCAGCATTTAACGGTTTTCTCAATAACCTCGTTTTCGCCCCTAACATTCAAATATGTTTCCTGCTGCCCAGCGAAAGAAGCGTCCGGCAAGTCTTCAGCCGTGGCGCTAGATCTAACAGCCACAAAAACATCATTCAAATTTAACCGTCTGCACAGCTCCCTGTAGGCAGCTCTTATGGCTTCTTCTATATCTTTAGGCATGGGCGTAGACTCAATTAAGGCGCGGATCTTTTTTGAGGCTTCCTCATACTGTTTGGGGTCGTTTGGGTCTTTAACAGTCTCCTTTATGATTTTGTAGATTTCGCTGGCTATGCCAGTCTCCTCAATGAAACGTTTGTAGGCGTAGGCTGTTATTGCAAAGCCGTGGGGTATTGGAACGCCAGCGTTAAGCATCTCGCCTAAATTCGCGTTTTTCCCTCCAACAAGAGGTATGTCCGTTTTCCTAAGGTCTTCAAACCATATCACGAAGTCTGTTTTCATCTCTGTCATTACACCTTCGCCTCCTCAACCTGTAATTTCTCAATAACTATTCTGCAAGGTGTCGGAAGCTTTGCAGCTCCCCGTCTCAATGCTTCCTTTGCGACCTCAACACCGTTGGCATTCACCCTAATAGTCATAATCGTCTGGTTTGGCTCCACACGTGCCGCAGTGCCAATTGGCTTTCCAAAAGCCCGTCTCATACCATCCTGGAGGCGGTCCGCATGGGCTCCAAAAATCATCTTGTTTTCCCGTAGAATGACATGAGGGTACGGATAAACTTGTAAGAAGTAATTGTTTGAGAGCTTATCCATTAAGAGGCGGTTTGTAGCCACACGGGCAGCTTCTAAAGCGTTGTGCCTAATTTGGGCTCTTTCAAGGGCTACGAGCCTTGCCTCATACTCAAATTTGGCATTGGGGTCCCCCATAGTAAACTTGGTTATTTTTGGCTGGGGAAAACCCTTAACAAACTCCCGTCGAGTGTAGGGTTGACCCTTAACCTCTCTGTAGTTGCGAGCGCGCATGATGCATCCCTTTCAGCATATACAGTGGCGGTATTTAAGCAGTTTGTTAAGCAAACCTAACGCTACGATACTTGATTAGGATTATGAATTTTAAATATAGTTTAAGGCTATACGTGTACAATATTAGGGGCTGATCTATTTTTAAACCATATTTTCGCCAGTTCTTCATAATTCGGAAAAACCCGCTTTAAAATTGGAATGTACATTTTAATCTCTTCCTCTGTTAGATATTGAAACTGGTATTCGCCCATGTATGGTGATGGCTCACCCTCCCTTGTTATAAACTCAATATGCATGAAAGGGTCTCCCCGCTTAATAGTTATTGGGCAACGATCATTGCTCAAATTCACAATCTCAAGAGCTAATCTACCCACAAAGCCGCTGTGAACTTTCGCCGCGTTAAGAAAGGATAAGCCCATCCGTCCGTACTTACTTTTGGCCGTTAGATGGGCAACATAATTCGGCGGGGTGAAAACTATCTCGTAAGATATTAGGTTTTTATGCTCCAGGTAATTTAGCGTCGTCTCATCTTTTACTGTTAGCACGTAGCTATCGCCGTCAAGAAGGTTATAGTCGTAGGGGTATATGCACTTATAATTTTCAATAAGCTCCTTCAACTTGTCCTTCCCAATAATGCACATGGAATGTTCGCGCTCCAAGTGGCGTTTTCTAGCAATAGTAAAGCCTTCATGTTATATAGTTTTTCAACAAAATCCTATAAAGCGGTTGAAACAGCTATTAAATGTGAATGAGAGACAAAAAATCCCTGGAGGCGCTTATTAAGGAAATCCCGAAGGCAGAGCTGCACCTACACATTGAAGGCACCCTTGAACCAGAAATGTTGATCGAAATCGCACGAAGGAATAATATCCGACCAAAGTATGGAAATGTTGAAGAAGCTAGGAGGGCTTACAACTTTAGAAACCTTCAAGACTTTTTAGACGTTTACTACGAGGGAGTAAAGGCTCTGCAAAAGGAGCAGGATTTTTATGATCTAACACAGGCTTATCTGGAGAAGGCACGCTCCCAAAACGTTTTACATGCTGAGGTGTCCTTTGATCCTCAAGCTCACACCAGAAGAGGCATAAAATTCGATGCTGTGGTGACAGGCATACACAAAGCCCTTAAAGATGGGGAGAAGAGATTTGGAATTTCAACAAGGCTAATCATGTGTTTTTTAAGGGATTTAGATGTGGATTCAGCTTTCAAAACATTGGAGGAGGCTTTGCCTTACAAGGACTGTATTTTGGCTGTTGGGCTTGATTCAGCTGAGGTTGGCAATCCACCATCAAAGTTTCAAAAGGTCTTTGAAAAGGCCATGGAAGAAGGCTTTTTGACAGTTGCACATGCTGGCGAAGAAGGACCCGCAGAATACGTTTGGGAGGCAATCAAACTCCTTAAAGTTTCCCGCTTAGACCATGGAAACCATGCCCTCGACGACGAAGATCTCGTTAGAGAACTAGCTAGAAAGCGGATTCCGCTAACACTTTGTCCGCTTTCAAATCTGAAGCTAGGTGTTGTAAAAAGTCTGGAGGAACATCCGCTAAAGAAAATGATGGAAACCGGACTCTTTGTGACGGTGAATTCTGATGATCCAGCATATTTTGGAGGCTATATAAACGAAAACTACATCGCAGTACAGAAGGCTCTTGGCTTAAATGCGGACAGCATATTTGAGCTTGCCAGAAACTCTTTTCTGGCCTCCTTTTTAAGCGAGCAAAAGAAGCGGGAAATGCTCGAAAAGTTGGAAGCTTTTAGAGTTAGAGGAGGCTAGCTCTTGCTTCAATGAGTATTATTGTTTCAAAGAGGGGAAGAGCTAAGCTTGCAATAATCTTCGCTTTGAAACCTTTAACCTCCAAAATTCGCATGGTTTCATCCATATCTGCAAGTGTTGATTGCATAAGCAAAACGCGGCCATCAAGCTTAACATAATCACGAACTCTTTCCAAGAAGCGGTTTATGACTGCTCTGCCACTTATCCCACCGGCCCACGCGCGTTCAACAAAAGTTTTGCCTTCAAACGGTTCTGTTGGCAAATAAGGCGCATTAAAAAGGATCAGGTCGAATTTTTCCCCTTTTTTTAATGGCGCAAAGAGGTCGCCTTGAATAAAGAACATTTTATGGGCAACACCATTTAGCTTGGCATTTTCTTTCGCGCATCGTACCGCTAGTGGGTTTATGTCTATTGCAACTACTTTAGAGGCTTTGTTTGCTGCGGTTATGCCGAGGATGCCACATCCAGTTCCCACGTCAAGGACGCTGTCGCCTTCTTTTATCGTTAGGTTTTCTGCGAATAGGAAAGAGTCTTCCGCTGGCTCGTAAACGTCTTGCCAAACATTAAAAATATAGCTTTTGAAGAAAACTCGTTTAATTGGAAAGGGCATTTGCCAGTTCACCAAAGTCTTCTGGCGCCAGTTCCCGCACACGCCTATCATGAAAGGGAAGCGAGTCAGCTACTTTGACAGTTTCTTTGGAGACCTCATTTTCTCTCCTCATGAAGGGTTGAATAGCATTTCTAACCTTTCTGTTGCGTTGTGTAAAAAGGGCTTGCACAAGCTTAGCAAAAAGAGTCTCATCCTTCAGCTTAAAAGGCGACGGTAGTTTTGGTTTTAGGCATACGATTATGGAGTCTATTTCGGGCTGTGGATAGAAAAAATTCTTTGGCACCTCGTCCAGAAGCTCAACATTAAAATGATAGTAAGTTAAGACCGTTAACCAACCGTAGTCTTCGCTTCCCACAGACGCCACAAGACGGTTTGCAAACTCTTTTTGAAAAACAAAAACGGCGCACTCAAGCTTTTTATCGAAAAGCCATTGGATCAAAGCTGAAGAAATACCGTATGGTGGTACGGAAATAACTTTGTTGAATGCCCGAAGTGGAAGCTCAAACACGTCTCCCTCGATAACCTCAACGTTTGACAGAGCTCCAAGCTGCTCACGCAAAACTCTAACAAGCCTACTATCCACCTCAACAGCCAAAACCCGCCCACACTTATCAGCTAAAAAGCGAGTAAGAAAACCCAACCCAGCGCCAATATCCAAAATAACATCGTCTTTATGGAGCGAGGCATAATTGGCTAAAAGCTGAAAAATTGATGGTTCAACCATAAAGTGCTGTCCGAGACGTTTCTTCGGGGAGATTCGATGTTTTCTAAGAAGAAGCTTCGCTTTCTCTTTCAAGCTCATAAGGGCGTTTACCAGCCCTTTTTATCGAGCTCTTGTGAAAAGCCGATACTTGCTTTCGCCAGCCAACTCCTCCAAAATCCTCTTCGTGAGAAGCTTAACAGGGTTGGGGATTTCTGTTCGCCTCTGCAAGTCCTCAAAGCTTTCGAAAGGCTTTTTCTCCCGCTCGTTTATAACCTGCCACATGTATTTTTTCCCTATCCCAGGGATAAGCTCTAGGGCGTGCATCCTAGGAGTTATGGCTTGTGCGGTGTTGAAGAAATGAACAAACCACTTTTCACGGTTAAGCACTATACGGCTGACAACCGCTGGAAGCTCCATCTTGGCGGCTGAGGTCAACTCATCATAGCCTATCCGCCCAATAATGTAGGTTATCTCTTCACGCGCCTCCTTCCCAACATAAACCCGATCGTGAGGTTTCAAGGTAACACCCTCCTTAACTAAAGCTTCTAAAAGTGTGAAAAACTCCTCGCCAATAAGCTGCACCAAGGCCCCAGCCCTGTAACCAGCCTTACCAGTTATCCGAACGCCAGGGCGTCCGTGGGGAAGAAAGTCTAAGACGTGAGCATATTCTTCGTAGCGTTTCTCCTTCTCCATTACATCCCCTTTTAAAACCCATCACGTTTTTAAAAATACGGTTTGAAGAGCTATTTCAACCTGTGTTCGTTTAAAAGTTTAACCATAGCCTCTAATTTAGAAGTTTCGATAATTTTGCGACCGCCTCCGAGAAAAACCCTAAGTTCCTCCACAGTTCCAGGCATACAATTAACTATCTGAACAGCTTCGGTTTCTTCTAAACCGAATTCTTTAACGAGTTTTTCAATAAGCATTTCGGCAGTTTCAGAGTCAACTTTCGAAAACTTGGATGCGTAGTCCAGCACGCGCCTCTGGAACTGGTCCAATTTTTCCTCGCCAAGCCCTTCAAGCAACTTCTTGACTTGAGGGATTGTGAGGCTTTTCTCTTTAACCTTTTCAGTTGCGGCCTTTTCCAGCATTTTAACCACCCTTGTAGGGCTCCAAGTGCTCCGGTCTAACAATAATTTCCTTGCAAGCGTCGCCTTGCGTGACGCTTACAACGTAGCTTTTCCCGCGCATGCCCACAACCTTGCCCACTTTTCCGTGGTACCTTCTATGAGGCATCCCCTCTTGAACGCTTGGATCAATTTTTATAACTACACTGTTTCCCGGCTGATATTCCTGGAGCAGTTTGCTTAGTCGCATCTTACCTCTTTCTCTAGGGTTTTTCTTAAGAAGACGCCGTGTTTTTGACCTGTATCCCTTTGACTTCCTCAATTTTAAACCTTCCCTACAATTACTTTCAAAACATCAAGTTTTATAGGCTTCGCTTTGTTACCGAGAATCTCTGAAACGCTTGGGGTTGTTCTTCCTCCATCACCAGTCACCAGCTCTTTTACATATAGTCCCCCTTGACATCTAACCTTAAGTTCAGCCCTGTTCGGTGACAATCTCTTAGCTTTAACCTCATATATGTACTTTTCCCGCGTTAAATCCGCCCGCCTGTGCAAAACCCGCAAAGGCGTCCTCTGCTTAATAACAGAGCCGCTAAGTTTCCCCTCTAACAGCCTTAAGTCTGCGTTTGAAACTTCTCTTTCAAATTCCACAGTAACGCGGTACTCTTTTTGTGCTAACTCCGCCTTTTTCAATTTCCGCACAAAGTCTTTGTCGACAAAACGAAGCTCTGAAACTTCAACCTTACCCTTTGCATTGGCGTTCACATTATCTTCAATTTCCTGAAGGTTCAGAAAACGCCTTTTAGGCTGTGCTACCTCTATAACAAAGGGTCTGCCCTTTCCAAGCATGCGAGCGTCAACGTCTTCCCTTCCAGAAGCATGAAATGACGTTTTAACACCGTCCGTAGCCTTCAAAATGGGTTCACTTATCAGCTCCTCAACGGATTCTAGATATCTTTTACCAGTCCAATTGCACTTCTCGCAGCCTTTCCCGCGGCAGTCGGTGCAGAACCACTTTGACTGCGGTATACCCCTAACAAGTTTCTTGTAGAGTCCGGCAATATAGAGCGGGTTAATCTGGACACTTATTTCGCCTGTTATGGGATTTAGGAGCAAAACAATGTCTGGTTTTCGATGTTCCACAGGCTTTTGACTGTATGTGGCGATCTTCTTACTTAAGATTCTCCCAAATTCCAGCCTAATATTTTCACCGTATTCCACGCCAAAGCAAGCTCTAAACTCGTCCTCGCGTTCCTCAACCTCAACTGGAAGTTCTATGCCGACCAGAAAGTTGCTGTATTCGTATTCTCGTAGCTTCTCAACAGCCCTTTTTGCCAGATCGTCAACGTTTTCAAAACTGTTCTCGCATAGAAAACAAGTCTTTGCCACTTTTTTCTCAGAGAAGCGCCTTCCCATTTTACGGAGAGTTTCCAACGCCTTTTCGCAGAAACCGTTTACCGCTAGGGTTTTGAGGATTCGCGTCCCTTCATCCCTTTTAATGCGGGCAAGAGCTTGGGCTTCCATAAACAAGACATTTTTTATGGCTCTTCCTCTTTCATCGTTTTCTATTCCACGCCCCAGAAAGGCGAATTGTCTTCCTAGACAATGGTCACATAAGGGGTGTTTTCCAAGCATTTCTAGGGCTTTTTCCAATATGCCCATAAAAGACTCCTTTTCAACAACTCTTATGAAAGATTTCAGCTCACGTCCACTGGCAGCCCTTTCCCAAAGAAGGGAAGCCTCTTCTTCCTCCTCAAGGTTTTCAGCATTTTCCGCATGAGAACATATTGTTTCAAAAGTTCCTTCACATCTTTCTCGTTTGTTCCAGAACCCCGCGCCACACGCCTAATTCGTGAAGCGTTAAAGATCTTGGGGTTCTCCCGCTCCGCCGGAGTCATCGATTGAATTATGACTCGCCACCTTTCCAGCTTGTCCTCAGCGGTGTCAAGCATTTCTTCTGGCACATTGTAGGACATGCCAGGAAACATTTTCAAGAGTTTGCGGAAGGGTCCCATGCCCCTCATGGCCTCAAACTGTTCATACATGTCCGTTAGCGTAAACTTGCCACTTAAAATAGCCTTAGCCTTCTTTTCCGGAACCTTAATTTCGGCTTCGCGAACCTTCTCGATGAGAGTTTCTAGATCGCCCATGCCTAAGAGCCTGCCAACAAAACGGGATGGAACAAAAGGTTCAACGTCCTCAACTTTTTCGCCAGTGCTTATGAACTTGATTGGTGCGCCGGTCGCCACTACAGCGGACAAGGCGCCCCCGCCCCTAGCTGAGCCGTCAAGCTTTGTCACAAGTATGGAGCCTATGGATGTTGCCTCGTTGAAAGCTTTAGCTTGCACAAGAGCTTGCTGACCAATGGTTCCGTCAATAACAAGCATAACCTCGTCCGGCTTGATTTTCTCCTCAAGCATCTTCATCTCTTTGATAAGCTCGCGTTCTTCCTTGTGGCGCCCAGCCGTATCAACTATTACTATGTCTTTGTCGCCGAACTGCTTCAGCCCTTCAAACGCTATTCTGACCGGATCTTTAGCTTTTGGGTCACCATAAATCGGCACATTTATTCTGTTGGCAAGTTGCTGAAGCTGGTCGAAGGCGCCAGGGCGATAGGTGTCAGCACATATCAAGGCGGGTTTTAGGCCTCTTTTTTGAAAGTATCTTGCAAGCTTAGCTGCAGCCGTGGTTTTTCCAGAACCTTGAATGCCAACAAGCATCAAAACCTTCCTTTTGCCAGGCTCAACCTTTAACGGGACAGGTTTTTCACCCAGAAAGCGGGTCAATTCTTCGTAAACAACTTTAATAACGTGTTCGCGGCGCGAAATCCCTGGCGGAACCTTCTCTTGAAGAGCCCTCTCCTCTATGCGTTTAGAAATGTCCAAGACAAGCTGAACATTCACGTCCGCTTGCAGCAGTGCCCGCTGAACATCCCTCACAAGCTCCTTAACAGCAGCCTCGTCGATAACGGCAGCTCTGAAAAGCTTCCTTAAAGCCTCGTGAAGCGAAGCGCCAAGCCTTTCTAACGCCATAATATCCTCCTGACTTAAGACCGCTTACGCACTTAAATACATTTAAACGTTTACGGCATTAAATCATCATGGCATAAGGAACGTTAATGTTCCAGACCCACTTTCAAGAACCTTATAATTTTACGCATCGCAAAAGACTTGACATGGTAAAAAGAGAACGCGAAATATGCGAAGTGCAAGAAGCAGTAAAGCGGTTTATCCCAAAAAATGATAATCGATTGGGCTGTCCTGGCTCCTTGAAAAATACACTTGCAGAGCGGAAAAATGAAATGCGAAGAGGGCCCACTCATAGAGCGATGTGACTGCGGAAGCAAACCTAAACAAGGATGGGCGTTACTGCTCCAAGCCTGGATATTTTGTGTCTAAAACCTCAATTATAGCCTTAACAGTTTTTTCGCCCAACCCTTTGACGGATAACAGTTCCCTCTTTGAAGCTTGAAAAACTCGCCGCACACTTCCAAAACGCCTTAAAAGTTCCTCTGCCCTTTCCGGGCCTATCTTTGGTAGGCTTTGCACCGCGAGTAGTTGCCTTTGCCTTAGCGTGTAAGTTTTCGGCTTGTGCTTAACAGCGATTTTTCGCTTTTCCTCCTCTTGCAGTTTCTTAGCCAAAGCATACAAAAAAATTGCCGTATGAGCCTCGTTAGGAGTGAACACCACTGAGATGTTATGATCAGCCATAACCTTAGAAAGTGCTCCCCAGAAAGCTTGCGGAGTGCGAACATACTTTACGGCGTTGACAAAGTCTCCCTCAACAATGATGCAGGCGTTTTCATATGTTTTAGTAAGCCTTTCAGCTTGCTCGAAAAGTCTACCGTCAAAGACCGAGCGGAAAAAGTCGTGAAGTTCTTTCCTTTCAACGGCGTAGTCTTCAGCCACAACATAGTCCGCCGGAGCCAAAGCCTTCTCCAAAACCTCGCAGCCAAGCTCCTTCAAATGGTCTTTTACATCCATGCTCTCGCGTACATCAGCGAAAACTGTTGGTCTAAACTCGATGGACACAGCCTATACGCCTCAATCAAAGTATTGGCTTATGCAGAACTTAAACATAACATCTCACAATGCGTTGCTAGGCAAACTTCTTTTACCACAAAAAGCATTAGTGACATAGTGAAGTTTAGCTAATGGAAACGGTTTACATCTGCCGCCGATGCAGAAAAACTTACTCCGCCGAAGAATATTTGAGGAACCATTTCTGTGCAAAATGTGGTACCTTTTTAATAAGGGCAATGGCACATCAAACTGCAACGGAAAAAAGAGTTTCAGAGGCTGAAGAACACTTTGAGAATTTGGTTAAGGAATTCTTCCCATACCAAAGTTTCCGTCCCTTCCAGCTTGAAGCTATAAAATTTGCCTATCAAGTGATTAAAGACGGAAAAATCGGTTTGCTATGTTCCCCATGTGGCACCGGAAAATCCATCTCAATTTTAACAGCTTTTTTCGTGGCTAAGAAACAAAATCCTTCAATAGGAAGGCTTATAGCCCTAACTAGAACGAAAAATCAGCTTGAAATCTACTCAAGAGAGCTAAAAAACATAAAAGACCATTGTGGCACAAGCTTTGCCGCATCCATCTTCAAAAGCAAGAAGGAGATGTGCCCCCACGCCTTCGAAGACCCCAAGCTCAGGGACATAGCCTACCGAGACTTTCTTTACTACTGCAAGGGCTTGAAGGAAGGATTGTTCGGCAAAAAATGCGAATACTATGATAGGACATATGATGGGTGGAAGCCAAGCTGGCAAGCCTACAATTTGGTGGGCAAAATAAAGAAAATTGGACCTCTACTGCCAGAGGAAACCTATGACATATGCCGCGACGCAGGGTTATGCCCATATGAAGTTACAAAGATTTTGACACGTTACGCAGACATCGTCATAGGCAATTACAACTACATTTTGGTGGATGCCATACGTGGCTCAATTCTAGGAAAGGCCGGAATACGCATGAAGGCGATTAACTGCGTCTTTGATGAGGCTCACAGCCTCCCATACTATGCAAGCGGCATATTTTCAGAAGAGCTTTCATCAAGGTCTGTTAGAAGAGCCTATAAAGAGGTTAAAAATTTCGAGGTCGACGATTTGGGCTTTTTGGAAGCCTTATACACGATCATGATGAATTTTGGCAAAAAGGTTTACAGGAACTATGGATTGGACGTTGAACACATAATCAATGGAGAAATACTAATTGAAGCATTAACCGAGAAACTTAAAATCGATCATCGAAAACTGGGGAAGGTGCTGCTAGAACTCGCTGAGCAGGGTGAACAAATCCGCGTTAAAAGGAGTGAAATGGGAAAAAGTCCATCATCGTATCTCTCACGCTGCGTGGAATTTCTCTCCAATTGGGTAAATTTAACCGGCTCAAGCTACGTACGATATGTTAAGGTTGAAGCGGACAGAAACCAGAAAAAACGAGTGAGACTTGGAATTAGATGCCTTGATCCATCGTTGGCGGCTGCCATCATTAACGAGCTTCGCTCCACCATACTTATGTCAGGCACTTTGTGGAACATGGACTATTACATGGATGTTTTAGGTCTTGACAGAGGTCGCTGCCAAAGCCTAGAGCTCCCAAACCCTTTTCCACCAGAGAATAGGCTTATTATCGTGGATGAGGCGGTTACGACGAAGTTTGAAAAACGCAACGAAATACAATGGAAACGCATGGCAGCCCATCTCAGCCAAATAATTCAAAAGGTTGGTGGAAGAGTTGCCGTATACTTCCCATCATACGAGGTTATGAGAGACATAGCCCATCTAGTCAAACTGGAACAGCCGCTGCTGGTGGAAGAGAAGCGAACAAAAATTCTGGACGTGCTCAAGTTTTTAGAAGAAAATGGTAGCTGTGCTGTTTTCGGTGTGGCGAGAGGAAAAATAAGCGAGGGCGTTGACATGACAATGGATGGAAGAAGCCTACTTTCTGCAGTCATAATTGTTGGGCTTCCGTATCCAAAAAAGACTGAACTTCAAGCGGCCTTATACAAATATTTTAAGGAGAAATTTGGGACTAGAGCTATGGAATACGCCAATAACATGCCATGCTTAAATGCGTTAGCTCAATCAGCAGGAAGACTCCTACGCAGTCCAGAAGATCGGGGCATAATAGTCATTATGGATAGGCGTGCTACTGGAAGATTTAAACGTAAACTACCGGAAGAGTGGCAAAAAGAGATGAAAGCTTATTTGCGGATAGAGAGAATCATCGCAAGAATCGAGCAGTTTATCGCCAATAACCCTTTAAGCTTGTAGGAATTTCTCCGCAAGCTTTTTACAGTTCGCCCCAGAACATTTCAAAGGGGATAGTTTTGAGCGAAGAAATCAAAATTATTGAGAGGAAGGAAATCCAAAAAGGGGCAGTTATGATTTTCGGTTTTCCAGACGTTGGACTCGTCGGCGTCATAGCAGCGTCCCACTTGATTTCAGAGTTGGGGTTGGAGGAAGTTGCCTACATGGATTCAAGGCTTCTGCCCCCAGTAATTGTCCTACACGAAGGGCTCCCCCATTCGCCAATAAGGATTTTTGGAAACCACCAAATTCTCTTAGCAGTGTCAGAAACAGCCTTACGAGAAGATCTCATCTACCCAATAATGCACACACTAATCGACTGGGGGAAGGATAAAGGGACAAAAATGATGATTTCGCTGAGCGGCATACCAGTTCAAGATAGACAAGACCTAGACGAGCTGAAGGTTTTCGCGGCAGCCTCAAGCCTAGAAATGCTGAAAATGGCTGAGGGCAAGGGCTTAGAAATTTTGAGGGAGGGCTACATGGTTGGCCCTCAAGCGGTAATGCTTCAGTACTGCGCCACCCTTGGAGTCCCAGCCTTGACGCTTTTGGCACAGTGTTTCTTCAACTATCCAGATCCAGAAGCGGCAGCCAAAGCGCTGGAGCAGTTAGCGAACCTAGCTGATGTGAAGGTGGATGTTTCAAAGCTTTTGGAAAAAGGCGAGGAAATACGTCTAAAAGCGAGAGATATGATGAAAAGGACCCAGCAGGAACTGGCGAAGATGCGGAAGACACAGGAATACGACATACCATTATACATTTCCTAGGGGGGTCTGATGAAAATGTCGGATTACAGCCGCAGAAGACGCTCAATCTTCGACATAATAAATGAGTATTTTGAAAACTTTGAAGCATTGGCTGAAAGGGTAAGAGAAACCATTATGGAGAGACCCAGCTGGAACTGTAGAACATGCACCATGGAACCTTTAAGAGATATTATGGTAACAGCCAACGAAGTAGTAGTGACTGTTGACTTGCCCTACGCTGAGCAAAACACAATAGAAGTTAAACCCATTGGCAAAGATATTATAGAGATTTCGGCTAAAATGAGGCGTAAAATAAGTTTTGACGATTTCGGTATAACTCATCATAGAGGCGAGTTCCAGAAGTTTTACTGCCAGACGAGGATTCCGGTGCCCGTCTACATGAACCGCATGGAAATCCGATTCAAGCGGGGACTATTAGAAATTCGCTTCCCGAGAAAACACGAGTACGAAATTCCGATAGAATGAAGCCTCAGCTCTCCTCAGTCGTCGTCACAATTCAGACGGCTCTTCTTGCATCATTGGCTTCAAAAAAACAAAAGCAAAACAGACAAATAAGCTTAATGAAAAATGTAAATAAAAACTGGCTATCTTGCTGAACGAGAAAAACAATTCTTGAGGTTTATAAGGATCAAGTACAAAGGCGCTACACTAACATGAACTAGAGCAGTAGTGATCAAGCTATTTTGCTCTTACAATCTTAATTTTGCCAAGTATTTTCCAATATTCGATTTCAACGCCGGGAGATAGCTTAGCCTTAAGCTCTTCCTCTTCAGGGTATGGCGCGTCCAAATATTCGTAGGTTTCTAAGTCCATAATCTGGACGCTCGTGGGTGTGACGGCGAAAATTTGCCCGCTTCTCTTTTCTATTATAGGCACTTCAGCTGTTGCATCTACAGGTTTAACGATACTTCTTTTAACACCGTCGAAGACGCCTATAGCAACTATTCGAGCCTTGGCGGAGCCATGCTTTCCCGGCTTAGATTTCGTTATCTCAACTATTCTGCATGGTTCACCATCAACTATAAGGTAGCCGCCTTCTCTTAGGCTTCCAACATCAACAGGCTTGCTCATATCATCACCAGCTTAACCGTTCCACCACAGCAATTTTAAACAACACCCATATATAAGTTGAGGTTAAAGATTTCGCTGTCGAAGGAGGAGAAAATGTTCAAAAGCGCCGGCATAGTAGCCCGCTATGATAAACGAAACGCCATAAAACTTGCCGAGGACCTAATGGATTACATAGAAAAAAAGGGTTTAAAGGTTTACATCGAAGAAACGTTGAAGGGGAAAATGAAGAAGGGAGGGAATTTCCGTCCACTAGAAGACATGAAAACAGACTTAATAATAACGATTGGCGGGGATGGAACAATTTTAAGGACATGTGTAGCGGTTCCAAAGCCGGAACCTCCAATATTGGCAGTTAATATGGGTGTTCGAGGCTTCCTAACAGAGGTAACACCGAAAGATGCGCACACGGCCATTGAAAGATGCCTTAAGGGCGACTACATCATGGAAAGATGCGCAAAGCTCTCCATTAAAGCAGGCGATATAATAATTCCGGATGCATTAAATGAGGTTTTAATAGCTGTGGACGAACCAGTTAAACTGTTATACGCTAGAGTTTCAAAAAACGGTGAGCACATTTTAGATTGTCAAGCAGACGGATTGATGGTGGCCACCCAAACTGGTTCAACGGGCTATTCGCTTTCAGCCGGGGGACCCGTTCTAGACCCGCATGTTGATGCTTTCGTTTTCACCCCGGTATGCTCCCTAAGTGTTTTACGCTCAATAGTTTTCCCTAGTGACTCTAAAATAACTATAGCAGTCTTAAGACCCAAACGGGTGATGATTGTTGTTGATGGGGCTTATAAGCACGTTTTAGAGTCTAAAAATATACGCATAACGGTTACACGTTCAAATAACTGGACAAAATTTATCAGATTCCGGGAAAACTTCTATAGCCGTCTGAGAAGTAGGCTTATTTTCCGCGGGTTTGGAGGAAAAATCTAACGGCGATTTCTGGCAAAAAAATCGTTGTGCTAGACACTTCAGCTTTTGTGGCCGGCTTCGATCCATTCTCGATAAGTGAGGAGCAGTATACGGTCCCGATGGTTAGGGAGGAGGTTGCGGGAAGCCACATAGCTAGAATACGGTTTAAAACAGCCATCGAAAGCGGACGCCTAAAAATTAAGGCGCCAGAAGAAGTCTACGTTGAAAGAGTCAAGGCAGCAGCTAAAGCCGTTGGCAATGCTTTCTGGCTTTCTGAAACAGACATACAAGTTTTGGCTTTCGCGTTACAGCTGAAAATGCAAGGTTTTACGCCGGTTGTGGCCACAGACGATTATTCCATTCAGAATGTAGCGCGACATCTAGGCATAGAGTTTGCACCCCTTGCAACTTTTGGCATACGCTTAAAATTGAAGTGGGTAAGGTATTGTCCTGCATGTCATAAAAAATACCCATCGGACTACAGGTCAAGGAAATGTCAAGTCTGCGGAACAGAGCTTAAAAGGAAACCTTTAAGAAAAACCTAACAAAAAAGTTGACTGCTTGGGCGAACTAATATGGGTTATATCGAAAGAAAAGTTGTATACTTTAAAGGTGCTGGAAAGGTGAATACGGACACGCTGTTAGATATCGTTAAGGAGTACGCTGAAAAGGAGGGCATAAGAGACATCGTTGTTGCGTCGACAACTGGCGAAACAGGAGCTAAAGCCTCAAAGATTTTCAGGAGTTATAATGTTGTGGTTGTAACCCATCATGTCGGTTTCCAGAAGCCCGGAGAAAGCGAACTAAAAGAGGAATTCAAAAAAGAAATCTTAAATAACGGTGGCAAAATTTTCGCAGGAACTCATGCCCTTAGCAGTGTTGAGCGGGCTATACGGAAAAATTTTGGAACTCTTCAGCCCCTTGAGCTTATAGCGAATGTTTTAAGACTTATGGGCGAGGGCACAAAAGTATGTGTGGAAATAGTTCTCATGGCGGCTGATGCTGGACTAATCCCAGTAGACAGGGACGTCATAGCCATGGCCGGAACTGGAAGTGGTGCAGACACTGCATTGCGTATTCAACCGGCAAACAGTGCAAGTTTTTTCGATTTAAAAATAAAAGAAGTTATAGCAAAGCCTTCCAGCTTTTAAACATTACTGGATTCGCGTTTACTGAAGTAAATTATATCGTGATGCTCAATATATCCACATTTTCTAAAAAGTTTCTTGGAAGCTTCATTCTCGTTCTCAATTAACGCACAAAAGATCTTGACACCGTGATCCCTAAGCACTTTTTCGGCTTCAGCAATTAACGCGCTTGCAATGCCGCGGCGCCTAAAGTCAGAATCTACTGCCAGCCGGTTTATCCAACCCTTCCGACCATCAGAACTGGCAACGACTGCGCCGACCAAACGGTCATTTTCAAACGCCCCTAAGAAATATTCCGGGTTTGCACTTATCTGTCTCGTTACAGCCTTCTTGCTGTCTCTCCCTTTTGGTTTATAAGGTAGACCTGCCCTACGCCAAAGATTAATGAGCTCTTCATAATGGTCTATTGTTAATTTCCGAATTTCCATGGAAAATTTTAGCCTCTACCTCTCTTTTTCAACTTCCTTTATAACGTCCTCAATTATTTCTAGTCCGGCGTCTACAAGCTCCCTGGTAATGTTAAGAGGCGGCATAATCCTTATGGTTGAGATCCCACAAGTGATAACAGCTACCCCACGCTTCCATGACCTTATCATAATTTCATTTGCTTTTTGAGGCGCTGGTTTCTTGCTATCCTTGTCTTCAACAAATTCAACACCAATCATTAAACCCTTGCCTCTAACGTTCCCGACTATTTCGCTCCTTTCTTCCAGATCTCCGAGCCTTTTCAGTATATAAGTCCCTTGCTTGGTGGCGTTATCCAACAGGCGCTCCTCTTTAATGGCATCTATAACCGCGATTGCTGCAACGCATGAGAGCGGGTTCCCGCCGAAGGTGCTGGCGTGCGAACCTCCAACCCAATCCATAATTTTTGCTCTGGCAATAGTTGCGCCCAGCGGCAGACCAGACGCCAATGCTTTAGCGCTACATATAATATCTGGTTCAACATTCCAGTGTTCAATGGCGAACCATTTTCCAGTTCTCCCAATTCCGGACTGAACCTCATCGTCTATCAAGAGAATACCGTATTTGTCGGCAAGCTTTTTTAGGCGTTGGAAGTATTCCGGCGGCGGGATTACATATCCTCCTTCACCTTGAATTGGCTCAAAAACTATTGCGGCGACATCTTCTGGTGGTGCATACTTTTGCAGCACAAACTCGTCTATAAAGTCGACGCACCAATAGTGGCATTCAGGATATGTCTGTTTAAAGGGGCAACGATAGCAGTAAGGGTATGGAACATGGTTAACTCCCGGCATTAAGGGGAAGAAATAACGCCTTTGGGTTGGCTTGCTGGACGTCAAAGACAAGGAGCCAATAGTCCTCCCGTGAAAAGCGTTGATAAAGCTTACGAATAGCTGTTTCCGCGTGTGCCACTTTGCCAGTTTAATCGCCGCCTCAATAGCCTCTGTTCCGCTGTTGCCAAAGTAGACTTTTTTCTCAAAATTCCCAGGAGTGACTTCCGAAAGTTTCTCCGCAAGTGCGATAACCTCGTTATAGTAGAAGTCGGTATTAGAATAGTGAAGGAAGCGGTCGCACTGCCTTTTAATAGCGTCAATAACTTTTGGATGGTTATGTCCGACGTTTAAGCATGCCAACCCAGAGTTGAAGTCGATGTATTCATTTCCATCAACATCCCTCACTATACAACCTCGACCGGACTCAACGACAAGAGGATAGAAGCGCACGTAAGAAGGCGAAATGAACCTCTCATCCTTCTTTACGAGTTCTCTCGCTTTTGGTCCCGGCGGGGTTACAACAATTTTCGGATAATCAGCCATATGCTTCACCAAACTGGATTTAACGTTTTAGCCAAAATAAGTTATATAGCTATCTGTTATATCCGCCCGAAAAACATCATTTACAGTATAAAATAGTGTAAATACAGCGCATGGTCACGATGCGGGATTGTTAGTTACAACTTTTTTATGGTTTTACGACGGTTATTTCGATGGTTGAAACGTTGGTTCTCTGTCCTTCGCCGCGGGTGACCTCTTCAGTGCCTATTTTGATTTCTTTTAGCTGTAAGTCCTTCATGAAAGCTCTTCTTAATAATTCAACAGTGTCGACTGCTCTGCTAATCGCCCGCCCCCTAGCCTTCACAACAATTTTTTGAGCGCCGGTGTTGAAGAAAGTTAGGCAGGCGACCACATAGTTCATTATTGGTTTCTTACCGATCAACACTGTATTTTCGTTTACTTGCGCTGGTTTTGCAATTTTTTCCTCTTTGGCGGCCTTCTTAGGCTTTTCTTCTGCCATTTACAACCTCCTTCCAGTCATTTAAACGCAACAGTAGCAATTGAATGGTATCATTATGCTGTCGGAGTTCTTATATTTTTCCATAAAGGCTTAATTAGACACAATAGTTAGAAGCTAATTTTCGGTAGTATTCCCAGTCTTCATCGACCCATCGCTGAATCTTTTCAATGTCAGCTTCTGTTAAGTGGCGGAACCTATCCTGCATAGCCAAATATTCCTTTACAGGTTTACGCTTTGACTTATCAATTAAACGATCGCTAGGAGAGTTAAGCCTAAAATCTCCGTTTTCGATTTCATAAAGAGCCCATATGCCAGTTTGAACTGCAAGCCGTCCAATCTCTATAGTTTTGCTCGGGTCGTAGCGCCATCCAGTCGGGCACGGAGCCAAAACATGGATATATTTGGTTCCCTTAATCTCTCGGGCTTTTTTCAACTTGCTAACAAAGTCCACAGGATAGGAAGGACATGAGGTTGCAACGTATGGTATCCGATGCGCCGCCATTATCAACGGCATATTCTTTTTCCTTTCCTTCTTACCAGTAGGCGTTGTAGTCGTCCAAGCACCATAGGGCGTAGCTCCACTCCGCTGTAGCCCCGTATTCCCGTAAGCCTCATTATCATAGCATATGTAAATGAAATTGGTTTCCCGTTCGGCAGCACCAGAAAGAGCTTGGATACCTATGTCCACCGTTCCACCATCGCCAGCCCACCCCACCACTGTTACATCCTCTAAACCTCGAATTTTAAGAGCTGCCGCTATGCCAGAGCATGTCGCGCCTGTAGCCTCAAAAA
>JAWCQV010000002.1:0-23776 GCA_038869575.1 Bathyarchaeia archaeon
TGGGTCTGCGCCGAAGGTCGAGAGGCCTTCTCTTAGGGGTATTATGTTGCCGAAGGATTTGCTCATTTTAGCTCCCTCCATAGTGACGAGGCCATTTGTCACTATTTGTCGTGGCCAGAGATTTTCTGGGAATATGGCTGTGTGATTAAATATCATGAATGTTAAGTGGTTTGGAATTAGCTCGTGGGCTGAATGTCGGCTGTTCAGGGGATAAAAGTATAGGAACTCTTGTCTCATGTCTTCTAGGACCTTAGTGTTTATCCCGGTTTCGTCTGCCACCTCTTTTGCGTTTCCAATTCCAAGGAAAACGTAGTCGAATACCTTGTCCGTTAACTGGTCTGATCGAATTTTTTGTTCATTTATTAGGCGAACCACGGTGTAGTATGCCATATATATCGTTGAGTCTGATAGGGACTCTATGATCCATTCAGGGTCCCATGGTAGTCGTGTTCCTAATCCCGCTTTTCTCGCGCATGCTTTCTCACGCAGCCAGTCTATCACATAACTATATTGTGCGCGAAGTTCTTCCGGCAGTATTCTCATTTTTTCTAAGCATTTATGGGCTAAGGCTTTCCATTCTGGTTTTCCATAATCTATGAACCACTGGTTCTCAAAGATTTTCACGACGCACTCCGTTCCACAGCGGCATTTCACTGGCCTGTTTAAAAGCTCATACATTGTTGTGGCTTTTCCTGCAGCTATCAAATCTTGCTTAACCGTTTCTTTGGCTTCCGCTACTGATAAGCCGGCGTACTTTCCAGTGTTGTCTTTCATTTTGCCGCTATGGAACTCGTGTCTATAAACCTCTTTTGTGGCCTCTTCAAGTTTTGGGTCCGTTTGTTCCTTTATGCCCATATTCTTCACAACATCGGCTGCAGGAATTTCGGAGTACTGGGGGACTTCAATTATGGAGATGGCGTTAATGGCTTTCACAACATCCTCTGTCAATCCGTATTCCATTAGCCTCCACGGTTCGCTTTTTATATTTTCTAAAGCAACATAATCGTAGGGGGCGTGTCCAGGAACAGACATAACAACGCCTGTCGCGTTTTTGGGATCAACAAAGTTTGCGGGCAAAATGTAGATCATCTCATCTGTTGCGGGATTTTCAACTCGCTTTCCTATGAACTCCTTTCCATCAAAAGTTTCTAAAATTGTCACTTTATGGTTTTGGTACATTAGCTTTTCAGCGCACTCTTGGCTCACTATCCATTTTTCGCCGTCAACAACTGCTTTTACATATCTTGCTTTTGGGTTAAGCCAAATGTTTGTGACACCGAAAACTGTCTCTGGGCGAAGTGTAGCGGTTGGAAGAATCCAATCTCCATGTCTAAACTTTATAAGCGTAAACTCGCCTATTTCTGGTTCCACGTCGCCTTGTGTGTCGTGCTGTCCAACTGGGTTGCCGTCTTTTGGGCACCACCCAACAGGGTGGCTACCCCGTGTTATGTAGCCTTTTTCGCGGAGCTTATGAAACTGCCATTCTATAAAGCGGTTGTATTGCGGGTCAACGGTTGTGAACTCGCGTCTCCAGTCTATTGAATAGCCAATTCTCTTCATGCCCTCTTTAATTTCTTCGTGGAAATAGCGAGCCATAGCAAGGGGGTCTGTTAACTCTTTAAGTTTTTCCCTAGGAACTTTGTAGACTTCTACAAAGTCACTAATCAGGTCCTCATCGTTTTCTGCTAGGCGCTTTGCCATGGCTAAGACTGGCGTGCCAGTGTAGTGGAAAGCCATCGGCAAAAGCACGTTATAGCCTTGCATACGCATGTATCTGGCGTAGACGTCAGCTAAGGTATAGGTTCTCGCGTGGCCTATGTGCTGTGGAGAGTTCGGATACGGATAAGCCACCGTTATGTAGAATTTTGGTTTTTTAGGGTCAGGGTTAGCCTCGAAAATTTTGGCTTCTTCCCAGCGTTTCTGCCATTTCTCCTCGATTCGCCTTAAAATTTCCATAAAGCTTTCTGAGCTGTTCTGAGGGATATTAAAGGTTTTGTCTTCACGAGAGAACATAATCCCTCATATTTACACCGTCAAGACATGATGTGGAACTCAAATTAAACTTTTACTATTCTTTGATAAAGGCGAGAGGCTAGTTTAACATCTCAGCATCCAAATTTTAGCAGTTCTTTCTTTTCTGATTTTAGGCTTGGCTAAATTTTCTTATTAGTACTTCTCGCATTCTCTCAACTGTTGCCCTTTCTTCCCATGCGGCTCTTTTGGTTTCTAAATCTTTTGTAGCTTCAATGCTTCGGTTATATTCGTCTATGGCTTTATTTGTCTGGTTTATAACATGTTCAACCCAGTCAAGTTTTTCTTTAAAATCATTTTCCGATGTTACAAGCCTTATCTTGTCACCTATGATGAAGAGTTTTCTATCCCATAAGTGTCTGCTGGACTTCCATTCCCTTTCAAAAATGTCTTGCCAAATGTGGTCTGGAGTAGCTTTTAATGGCAGGTCCACTATATAAGCATCGTGAAAGTAGCGATCTCTCTCGATGGAGATTTTGCTTGCGTCAAAAGGTTTTAAGAGATTTACTTTCTTGGCTTTTTCACTCATATCTGCGCCCAATACAAAATAAAAGGTTTTGCGCTTTTAATTGTTGTTGTTAAGAATAGCGTAACTAGGAATTGAACCTACAACTGCAGTTTTTGCACTATGTTCTGGCGTTTTTCTTCAGCTAATGGTCCAAACTTTTTGATTCTATCCGTAAACATTGTGAAGAGTTCAGCAGCTTTTTTGTAGACCGGTAATGGGACGTAACTGTATCGGAGTCTCATCGTTTCTATGCCGAAAGCCGTAAGCTCTTTGCCCATTTCTATCATGCGTTTTTTGGCGAATTTCTCATCTATTTCTTCGCTTCCTTCGATTACCAGCACCCCATCTGCTCCATAAGCGAACGCCATAAGTATCTGTTTCTTTCCGAGAATTGCCGTTGTCGGAACGGCTACTATGCGGATGTTTTCTGGATAGTTTGCACGATCAAGCCCTAAAAAGTCCACTCCTGTATATCCGACATTCTTGTCGACGAAGGCTATTATTCGGATTTCTTCTGGTGTTTTGTCGGCTAAAACTCCCTTTATGGTGGCTTTTATCTGCCTTATTGTTGAGTTTTTGAAGTCTATTGCTTCTTGCGGGCATATAGGGATGCATGCGCCGCAACCGGTACATTGAAACGGGTCTATCTTCGCTTTGCCATTCTGCATTGTTATAGCGTTTACTGGACAGATTTTTACGCATTCGCCGCATCCATTACATAGTTCTGCGATGATGAAGGCTTTTTCTGGACTGGTGGTTACGTACTCGCTTTTTAAGAACAGGGCTGCTCTTGCCGCTGCCCCTAGGGCATCTGAAACTGTGTCCCTAACGTCTTTGGGGCTTAAGGCGCATCCACACGCGAAAATTCCAGTGACAAGCGAGTCAACTGGGTCGAGTTTTGGATGCTTTTCTGTTATGAAGCCATCTTCGCCCAATGCTACTTTCATTTTTTCAGCGAGTTCCTTTAAGCCGTCCGGCTGAACCATCGGCGTTGCCAAAGCTACCATGTCGAATTCGTCCTCTCTTGTTTCTCCTGTAAGCGTATCCTCAGCTTGGACCACAAGCTTTCCGTTGTTGTTCTTCCACACTTCGGCGACTTTCCCTCGGATGAAAACCACGCCAGCTTCTTGGTCTCGCCAGTATAAGTCCTCATAACCCTTTCCAGTTGCCCTAATATCCGTATAATAGATGGTTACATCTATTCCTAGCATTTTCTTGAGGACAAAAGCCTGTTTAAGGGCGTACATACAGCATATTCGGCTACAGTATGGAATGTGGTTCTTGTCCCTTGAGCCTGCGCATAATACTATGGCGATTTTGCGGGCGTCGCTTCCATCAGCCCTTTTGACATAGCCCCCTGTAGGTCCAGTCGCTGATGTAAGCCTTTCCAAGTCCATCATTGTTATGACGTCCTTGTAAACTCCATAGCCATAGTTTTCCAGTCTCCGTGCATCGTAGAGCTTGTAGCCTGTTGCCAAAATTATTGCGCCAACGTTCAGCTCAACAATTTTGCCAGCGTCGTTCAGGTTTATGGCTTTTGCCGGGCAGTATTGTTCGCATTTTCCACATTTTGTGCATGCACCAAAATCTATGGCGTAGGCGGATGGAACAGCTTGTGGAAACTCAATGTAGGCTGCTTTTCGCTGAGACAAACCCTCATTGAACTCGTCTGGAACCGTGACTGGGCAAACTTTTGCGCATACGCCACAGCTTCTACACTTTTCAACATCAACGCCTCTGGGTTTCATAAAGATGCGAACAGTGTAGTTGCCTGGGCGCCCACTGATATCTTGCACTTCAGCATATGTCAAAAGGTTTACGTTGGGGTTTCTTCCAACTTCAGCCATTCTTGGCGTTAAAATACACTGGGCACAATCCAACGTGGGGAAAACCTTTGTAAGTTTAGCCATGTTTCCGCCTATACTGGGCTTTCGCTCAACAAGGTGAACCTTATAGCCTGAATACCCGAGCTGGAGGGCAGCCATTATGCCAGCTATTCCGCCGCCCACAATGAGAATTTCCCGTGACCCCTTTTCGCTTATAATCTGAAGAGGCTCAAGCTCGAGGCTGCGCTCGTATCCTCCCTTTACTAAGCTAATGGCTTTTCTTGTTGCTTCAGGGTTTGGTTTTGGGCCATGAACCCATGAGTCCTGTTCCCTTATGTTCACGAATTCAAGCATGTAAGGATTTAATCCAGCTCTTTCCAATACGCTTTGAAAAGTTGCAAGGTGCATTCTAGGCGTACAAGAAGCCACAACAACCCTGTCAAGGTTCTCCTTTTTTATAGCTTCAGCAATCATTTCTTGGGCTGGCTTAGAGCACAAATATTTGTGGTATTTGGCTACTGCGACGCCTTCCCAGTTTTTAACGGCTTCAACGACGGCTTTAACGTCAACAACATCTCCAATATTGCCGCCACATTCGCAGACAAAAATTCCAATGCGAGGCTTCCCTGTTTCCTTCTTTTCCTCTGACATATTTATGTCTCCAAGTGGCATGATTGTTTAAACCCTTAAAAGGGAAAATGCTTTTAAAATCTTACCCTTCAATTTCAACGAAAGTGATGTAAAAATGAACATTCAAGAATTAGTTCAAAAGCATAAGCTTTTGGAGTGCATCCAATGTGGCACTTGCACTGGAAGCTGCCCAGTCGCGAAGAAAGCCAACCTAAATATTAGGCGATATATGCGGGAGGTTTCAGCATTAGGCAAGTTAATGATTCATCCCCCCAACGAGTTGTGGAGTTGTACAACATGCTCTACTTGCGGTGTGCGCTGTCCTAAAGATTTGAACCCCTACGAGTTTCTTATCGACATTAGGAGCATGGCTGTTGAAGAGGGTCAAATAGCCCCAACAATAAGAGATGCCTTAGAGAGCATATTCAAAAATGGAAATCCATGGGGAAGAATTCGTGGGAAACGCACGGAGTGGAGTCAAGACTTAAATGTTAAGCATATTTCCCAAGGAGCAGAAATATTGTATTATGTTGGATGCACACCAGCCTACGACCCTCGGGTTCAAGGTGTTACAAAAAGCCTTGTGAAATGTTTTGAAGCTGCTGGGCTTAACTTCGGAGTTTTGGGCGAAGAAGAAAACTGTTGCGGAAGCGAAGTCTACGGCATGGGCGAGAAGGGGCTTTTCGATTTCCTAGTTGAGGAAAACATGAAAATTTTTAGCAAGTACGGCGTCAAACAGCTGGTTACAACCTGCCCCCACGGCTTTCACGCCTTCAAGAATAGATACAACCAAACAAGCTTTGAGCCCCAACATCATACGCAGCTTTTGGCAAAGCTTATCGAATCTGGAAAGCTTAATCCGTTAAAAGAAGTTGCCAAAAAGGTGATTTACCATGACCCATGTTACCTTGGCAAGCAAAACAACATTTACGATGAACCCCGCAAGGTCATTGAAAGCATAAAAGGTGTCACGCTTTTAGAGTTTGACCGTTCAAGAAGCAGAAGCCTATGCTGTGAAGGAGGAGGCGGAAGAATGTGGGTAGACATCCCAGGACCAAGGTTGGCAGAAATTCGCGTTAAAGAGGCTGTTGACGTCGGAGCTGACATTCTTGTAGTGGCTTGTCCCTTCTGCATGCTTACAATGGAGGATGCTGTAAAAACGACGGGTAGTGAGGGCAAAATCCAAGTTATGGACGTCGCTGAGCTTTTGGCACTTGCCTTATAAAACGAATGTACGCATATAGATTTTGAGGCTTATGAATGGGGGAAGATGAGGAAGAAACCTACCACTGTTTGCTTTGCGGCAGAGAAATAACGCGAGAGGAATATGAAACTTATGATGGGCTTTGCCCAGAATGCTACGAGCTTGAAATTGCTGAACTAGACATGGACCTTGAGGAAGACTAACTGACAAACAATTAAAATGATGTAGCACTAAATATCCCGTCGAGGTTGTTGGAATGGAAGACTGGGAATCAATAATTATTGGCGCCGGCGCCGCCGGCTTAACGGCTGGAATTTACGCTGTCAGAAGTGGATTAAAAACGTTAATTTTGGAGGAGAAGATTGCTGGTGGAACAGCCGCCGACGCTCCAATAATCGAGAACTATCCAGGTTTTGAACGAATAAGCGGACTTGAACTTATGCAGAAAATTGTGGCACAATGTAGGAAGCTTGGCGCAGAAATCCATGAGTTTGAAAAGGTAACAAGCCTAAACCTTAAGGGTGAAGAGAAAATTGTTGAAACAGTTAAAGCCTCCTATAGGAGCAAGGCTGTTATAATTGCTTCCGGTACCAGCTACACTGAGCTTGGCGTTCCTGGCGAGCAAGAGTTTCGCGGTAGAGGGGTAAGTTACTGTAGTATTTGCGATGGTCCCCTCTTTAAGGGCAAACGTGTGTTGGTGGTTGGCGGCGGCAACTCTGCTGTTGCTACAGCCCTTTATTTGGCTGATTTGGCTTCAGAGGTTAAGGTTGTACATAGAAGGGATGCCTTTAGGGCTGAGGAGGCTCGTGTTAGGGCTTTATTGGAAAAGCCTAATGTTGAGGTTTTCTGGAATACTGAGTTGAAGGAAATCAGAGGTGAAAAGCTCGTCAGCAAGGCTTTGCTTTTTAATGCGAAAACCGGTGCCATCACAGAGCTGTCAATAGACGGAATTTTTGTTCAGGTTGGCGAAAAACCTAACAGCCAACTCGCCAAGGAAGCAGGGGTGGCTGTAGATGATCATGGCTACATAATTGTCGATGCTCGTCAGAGAACAAACCTTCCGGGAGTTTATGCTGCCGGTGATGTTACTAATCATCCCGTTAAGCAGGTTGGGACGGCTGTGGGTCAGGGGATAACTGCCGCTCTAGAGGCTTATGGTTTTATTCGCAGACCATATTATTTCAAGCAATAACACGCTGGTTTGCTCCAAAAATATTATATTGTTCATAGTCTTATCATTCAAAACTTCTAGCGCTGATGGGCGCTTAGTAAGCCAGTAGTTTGGAGATATGCTGGAATGGGCGAAAAACAAACCGTTGTTGTAAGCATAAACCAGGATTACTGTAGCCACTGTTCAATATGCTATTCTATATGCCCCTACGAAGCCATAAAGAGGGATGCTGAAACTGGCAGGGTGGAGATAGACCTACAGAAGTGCCAAGTTTGTGGGATATGCTACAGCGCATGTCCGGTTTTCGCCATAGAAATAGTCTACTATGACTACGAGAGTCTGGTGGGTTATGTTGAGAGTGAACGGAAAAGAACCGGAGCTGAAACGCTTGTGCTTATGTGTCGTGGAAACTCTCCATCAACAAGGGAGGTTGAAGAAATTCTGGCCGAGCAAGGCTTAAGAATAAAGGAGTATATTCCACTTCGCTTGCCATGTTCTGGGCGGGTTCCAACAGAATTCATATTCAAGGTGTTAGGTTCCGGCATTAAAAATGTTGTTTCAATCCAGTGTGAGGATCTTTTCTGCCGCTTCAAAGAAGGCACAAAAATCAATACGAGGAGGCTTTTCCTTGGAAGGAGGGTTCTTGAAGAGCTAGGTTTCAGCGGAAACGCTTTGAGAGTTGTCAAATATTCTCGGAAGGCTGTTTATGACACTACGAAGTGTGTTGGCTGTGACAAATGTGTCTTCATTTGTCCCTATGCTGCCATAGAAGCGGAGCCCTTTGCCACACCAAAAATCTTAAGCGATTACTGTATGGGCTGTGGTGCATGCGCCTTAGTTTGTCCGCATCACGCCATTCAAGTTAAGGGTTTTGAGTTTGAGAATGTTTTGAAGCGTTATGGCAATTCAGCCATTAAGTTGAAGGCTAATGGTAAATCCCCAGTAATTCTTGTCTTCTGCTGCCAATGGTCAGAGTTTTCAGCCCTTGACAACCCAGAAGGCATTCTTTTCAAGCGTAATGCTCTCACGCTTGAGGTTCCATGCTTCAAAGCTCTCGACCCTGTCCATGTCGTTAATGCCTTGAGGAATGGCTTTGACGGAGTTATGGCTGTTGTGTGTTCCGCTGAAGATTGCAAACTTCAAGAAGGACGTGATGTTGCAGAGAGAAACATGACCGTGCTAAGGGATGTTTTGAAAAAGATGGGCTTAATTGAGCGTTTTGAACTTTATGAGGGTTCTCCAAGGGATGCCGGAAAATTTGAGGGTAGGCTTGAAGATTTTGTGAGGAGGGTTGCGGCTTTACCGCCTTTAAAACTTTGAAAATGGAGGTTTAGCCCCATGTATGAAATTTTAAGGGTTGATGAGCTTGCCCCAAAAATAAAATTGTTTGAAGTTTACGCTCCCGAGATTGCTGAAAAAGCAAGGCCTGGACAGTTCATCATAGTTATTATAGATGAGAAGGGAGAACGGGTGCCCTTGACGATTGCGGGCTATGACATGAAGAAGGGTTCAATAACCTTTGTTTTCAACGAGGTTGGTAAAACGACAAAGCAGCTTGGCTTATTGAAGAAGGGTGGCAGCATATGGAATATTACTGGACCGCTTGGAAATCCTTCGGAGATTAGGAATTTTGGCAAGGTTTTATGTGTGGCTGGAGGCGTTATGATTGCGCCCATGCTTTTGCAGGTTAAAGCCTTGCGGGAGGCTGGAAACACTGTTGTTACGGTGATGGGTGCTCGCATTAAGGAATTGCTTTTCTTTAAAGAGGAGATGAAAGCCTTAAGTCATAGGCTCTATGTGGCGACGGATGACGGTTCTGAAGGTTATAAGGGATTGGATTTTATGAAGGATATTTTGGCTTCTGAGAAGTTTGACCGCTGCATCGCTATGGGCCCTGTTCCAATGCTTCAAAAAGTCTGCGAATTAACAAAGCCTTACAAGATTCCGACCGTTGTTACTCTCATGCCTATCATGGTGGATGGCATGGGCATGTGCGGAGTCTGCCGTGTAAACGTTGGCGGTCAGATGAAGTTTGGATGCGTCGACGGTCCGGAGTTTGATGGGCATCTTGTAGATTTTGACCAGTTGGTTAAACGTCAGCGTATGTATCTTCCTGAGGAGCGTTTAAGCGCCTTGCTGTGGGAGCTTGGAGGGTGTGGGTGTGGCGGAAAGTAAGCCTCAACCCAAGGTTAAGAAAAAGGCTGTTCCAATACCTAAACAGCCGCCAGAAGTTCGAAAACACAACTTTAACGAGGTTGCTTTGGGCTATACGGAAGAGCAAGCCCTCGAAGAGGCAAGCCGATGCCTACAATGCCCCCAACCTCAGTGCGTTAAGGGCTGCCCAGTTGAAATTGACATTCCAGCCTTTATCAAACTGCTTAGGGAGGGCAAATACGAGGAGGGCATAAGGAAGATTAAGGAGAAGAATAGCCTCCCAGCCATTTGTGGGCGGGTTTGCCCCCAGGAGGAGCAATGCCAAAAGTACTGTGTTCTTGGTAAGGTTGGCGATCCAGTTAGCATCGGAAGGCTTGAAAGGTTTTTGGCAGACTGGGAGAGGGCAAGGGGGTTCACAATTCCGGATAAGGCTCCGCCTACTGGCAAAAGAGTCGCCATAATAGGTGCTGGACCTGCTGGTTTAACGGCGGCAGCGGACCTCGCCAAGCTCGGACATGAAGTTGTGATTTATGAGGCCTTGCATCTTCCGGGCGGCGTGCTTGTTTATGGTATTCCGGAGTTTCGTCTGCCTAAGAGCATTGTGCAGGCTGAAGTTGACTATATTCGGAAGCTTGGTGTGGAGCTTAAGTTAGGCTATCTTATCGGCAGAACCTACACTATTCCAGAACTGTTAAAGGATAGGGGTTTTGACGCAGTTTTCATTGGAACTGGCGCTGGTTTACCGCAGTTTCTTGGCGTGCCTGGCGAAAATCTTGGCGGGATTTATTCGGCTAATGAATTTCTAATTAGGGTTAACTTGATGAAGTCTTACGCCTTTCCGGAATATGACACGCCCATAAGAATTGGGAAACACGTGGTCGTTATCGGCGGCGGAAATGTTGCCATGGACTCTGCTCGTTCAGCGCTCCGCCTCGGCGCCGAACAGGTGTGCATAGTCTATCGTCGTTCCAGAGAGGAGATGCCAGCCCGTAAGGAAGAGATTGAAAACGCTGAGGAGGAGGGGATTATCTGCAAGTTTTTGGCGGCGCCAACACGTTTCATCGGTGATGAAAAGGGCTGGGTTAAGCAAATGGAGTGCATACAAATGGAGCTTGGTCCTCCAGACGAGTCTGGGAGGCGCAGACCAGTTCCGGTCAAAGGCTCCGAATTCCTAATGGACACCGACACCGCCATTATTGCTATTGGCAGGACTCCAAACCCAATAATCCAGCGCACAACTGAGGGCCTAGCTGTCACAAAATGGGGCACTATCGTAGCTGATGAAAATGGAAAAACAAGCCTTGAAGGCGTTTACGCTGGAGGCGACATAGTCACTGGCGAGGCAACCGTCATAAGCGCCATGGGAGCCGGAAAAAGGGCTGCTAGAGCCATTCACGAATATTTAATGAGTAAGAAATGATGCCAAATAAAATAGGGTCATAGAAGATAATCATTACATCTGCAATTTTGATTTTCTTTTTCTGATTAAGAATGCTGCCGTTAACGTATTGAAAATTAATGTCAATAGCATAATTGTAGGCTTAAACTCCGGTATAACGTATGTTCCTTTAATTACAATTTTGAACGTGCTTGTGTGAATGTATAGGAAGCATATGAAACCACACGTTGCATTTTCGCCTTCGCTTATCTCTAAGATTAATGGCACTTTACCATATATCATGTAAGACCATGGGCCTCTTAGGAGGTCTTTAGGAATTGTGATGTTGAAGTATCCTTTTGAGCCACTAAAACCTTCAAGGCTTAAAGTAATTTGGGCTTTTGTTTGATTGAAAACAAAATCCGTAATTGTTGAGTTACTGAAAATAGTTATTGGATAGGCCACATCTTCCCATGTAACATTAAAAACATACATAACTGGCGTAATTGGCTTAATCCAAATGTTTGTTTCCGATATAACTGCTTTAAAATACATAGTAGTAACATAACCTTTTTCAATGTTAATGTATGTGGCATTTACTTTTTGTTCGCATAATATGCCGCTTAACTTGTCCCAGACTATTTCCAAACCTATTAGGGTTTCATAATAAGCTGGAATGCTGGTGTTGGATTTAATAATGATGAAGTTGGCTTCTCTTTCTAAACCTGCATAGAAGGCTGTTGATGTTGAATTTATTGTGGGAGCGTATGCATTGAAATATACTTTGTCACCTGCTGTTAAGTTTGCTGCGATAATTGCGCCATATGGCATTGTAATCCCTGGATAGGATAGACCTGTTGATACATCTATCCATGAGATACTTTTCTGTTCAGTTCCATTCTTATAATGTACAGCTGATTCGCAAGTGACGTTTGTTCCACTCACTGAAACGATTTTTATTATTAAATAATTTATTTCGGTGATGGCGCTTGGCGGAGGAACGGGTGCGTTGGGATCATTTGAGGAATAGTTAAATACAACATCGTATTTTGCCCAGTCCCCTTCTTTAACACCAACGGTTCGGGGTACAGTTTTCATTACTTTAAATAGTACTTTGTCGTAGGTGTTTGAAGCCACATCCAAGGCAAGAACCGTGTAGTTACCTGAATCTACATTTGGAACATTGAAAGTTACGTACCATCCTCCGTCGTCGTATGCGGTAGTGTTTGCAACATTTAACTGGTCAAAGTATATTTTGACTTCACCTTTTGGAGTTGCTCCATGGCCTGCTATGAAAACTGGAGTATTGGGATATCCCTCAATTGGACCAATATTTTCTATCTTTATTTGGATTGGAGTTGGCGGTAATATGTAAAATTTGGCCATGTCGCTTGTTTGGGTGAAATTGTCCAAAACGAATATGTTATATTCTCCTGGCGGCACGTCAGGCACAGTGAAAGGTATAGACCAGAATCCGTCAGCGTCTGCCACCGTCCAACCCAGGGTCATGTTAACTATAACTGTTATGTTTTCTTGAACTTTTGTGGATTCTGAACCTATGATAACGATTGTTTGATTTATTGGTCCATTAAGCAGGGCAACTACAGTTCCGTTTGGGGTGGCCCCACCTCCGAGAATGAAGGCTTCTGTTCCAGGAGTACCTTTAGTCGGCTGGACGGCGTCAATGTATATTTGCGGGGCAAATTCTACATTAACAAAGTTTGAGCCGCGTCCTCCAATCCTATCCTCGTATTGGTAGCTTGGGCCAACACCAGCTTTCTCGACAACAAATCCAGTAATTTTTCCTTCCGCCTCAACAAATATTGAATAGTTTCCTGGACGCTTAGCCTTAACCCTCCAAGAAGTTTGAGCCCTGCCGCCAGCGTAAATTTCTCCCAAGCTTTTGCTTTGTGATTCGCCATCAGCGAGGACTATTCCTTCTGGCAAAGTTATTGTTGCATTACATGAAGAGGCTTCATAATTGTAAATAGGAGTTTGAGGGGGACAAACATAGAAAACCGTTGCGGTAACGGTAAAAGTTTGGCCAACGTAAACATTGTTTGGCATTTCGATATTGACATTCCATGGGGAGACAAAAAGGCCCCAGTGGCCAGAGTAGTCCCACATCTCATTAAAGAAGGTGTAATTCATGGGTAGGTTTGGACCGCCGTAGTCTCCGCCCCAAAGGACATTGTTCCATGGATCATGCAAGAAAACATGCGTCGCATTATAGCCCACAGCAACCCTATAATGGCCGTATGGTTCACCTGGAATCCACCTCATCAGCAGGATTACAGGAAAATCCCTATCAATGAGTGCCTTCAAATCATCCAGTGTCATGCTGAACATTTCAAATGCTGCATATCCAAGTTTTCTGGCAGAGTATCCGGTTATGTTTTCTGGCATTTCGCTCCCCATAGATGTGCTCATATCACTAAAATGAGCCGCCCTTCTAAGCTCATCAGTATAAGTCACATAAGGAATTGTCCGCGCAACATCAGCGATTTCAAACTGAGAAACGTTCTCACCGAAATAATCAAAAACCATTTGCAAAGCAGCTGGGCCGCAATAGTAAGTTTTCACCTGATAGTAAAACGGGACATCGATAAAATGATGCTCCCCAATAATAATTGCCTTAGCTTCATTAAATAAACCATAAGGTACACATGGAATCCACATTGAAGACGAGGTTAACATAAATAGGCAAGCGAAAGTTAAAGCAAATAATCGAGCAATTTTCAATTTTATAAAACCTCTTTTTAACTCATCAATAAATCAGCGTAGCAAATATAAAAATCTGACTGTAACCATGATACTAAAAAGGAATTATGATTAAAAGGACAAACCATTTAAAGGATCTTATTAGATTTCATCGAGCCTAGATGTTAACTGTCCTATACGCGAGAAACCAAATCGATCCCTCCCATTTTCCGAATTTTCGACTTTGAAAGATCCAATAGGATCCTCTTTCTCTCCCGTTTTTCTGAGTTAAAAGTTCTTTAAGTCCATGTTAAGTTGTAGTTTTATTGCACAAACTTTTAATCTTCGCCGCCATATTTTCAAGGTGCTGGTGTCTGTAGCTTGGTTACCCTTCATCTTGACAAGATTTTTAACCCTAAAAGCGTGGCTGTTGTCGGCGCCAGCGATGAGGAGGGCTCTGTGGGCTGCGCTCTAATGAAGAATTTTCTTGAATCTGGCTTTGAAGGGGAAGTTTACCCGGTGAACATCCGGAAGAAGGAGATTTTAGGAGTTAAAGCCTACCAAACCGTGGAGCAGCTTCCAAAAACTGTTGATTTGGCGGTTATAGCCACCCCGGCGAAAACCGTCCCAGAAGTGGTTGAGCAGTGTGGCAGAGCTGGAATAAAAGGGCTAATAATTATAAGTGCTGGGTTTAAGGAGATAGGCCCAGAGGGCAAAGCGCTAGAAGATAAAATTCTCGAAGTACAGCGAAAATACGGTTTACGCATTATTGGGCCTAACTGTTTGGGAGTTATTCGCCCAAGCATACGGTTGAATGCAACATTCATTAATAAGATGCCAAGGCCCGGCAACATAGCCTTCATAAGCCAGAGCGGAGCCTTAGGCACTGCTATTTTAGACTGGGCTGTTCATGAAAATGTTGGTTTCAGCCACTTCGTCTCCGTAGGTTCAATGATAGATGTGGACTTCGGCGATTTAATAGATTATTTTGGAACGGATCCGAAAACACGGAGTATTCTCATGTATGTTGAGGGTATAACTAACGCCCGCAAGTTCATGAGTGCAGCTAGACACTTTGCAAGAACAAAGCCCATAATTGTTGTAAAGGCTGGAAAATATGGTGAGAGTGCGAAAGCAGCGGCCTCCCACACGGGTTCGCTTACAGGAGAAGATGACGTTTATGGAGCTGCCTTTAAACGAGCTGGGATAGTGCGTGTAGACGAAATAGCCGACCTATTCAACTGCGCCGAAGTTTTAGGAATGCAGCCTTTACCTCGAGGGCCAAATTTGGTAATAGTTACTAACGCAGGTGGCCCTGGCGTGATGGCTACAGACGCTCTTATAGGCATGGGTGGCAAACTAGCTAAGCTTAGCCAGCAGACCATGGAATACCTCAACAGCATCCTTCCACCATACTGGAGCCGTGGAAATCCCATAGACATTCTTGGGGATGCCAAAGCCGATCGATATAGGGCTGTTTTGGAGGCTGTTCTCAACGACGATAATGTTGACGGTATCCTAATAATCTACACGGCTCAGGCGGTGGCGAATCCTGTTGAAATTGCTAGAAGCATTGTGGAGCTTATTAAAAGCAGGAGGCAGCTTGGCAAAACCGTCTTGACTTCTTTTATGGGTAAAAAAGATGTTGAAGAGGCAAACTTGATTTTTAATGCTAATGAGGTTCCAACATTTTCCACCCCTGAACAAGCGGTTAAAACTTATCTTTACATGTACCAGTATAAACGTAACCTTGAGCTTCTCTACGAGACCCCTGAAGAGCTTCCAGTTGACATATCTCCGCCTAAGCTTCCGATAACAGCGATTTTAAGGAGCGTTGCCCTTGAAAACCGTGAAGTGCTCACAGAGTTTGAATCAAAAAAGGTTTTAGAGTTCTATAATTTTCCAGTTGTTAAAACGTACGTTGCTAAGGATGAGGATGAGGCTGTTGCTATTGCCTCGCGTATAGGCTATCCAGTTGTTTTGAAGGTTCTTTCTCCGCAGATAGTTCACAAGACGGATGCTGGCGGGGTAATTCTCGACGTTAAAAGCGAGGACGAAGTCAGAGAAGCCTTTAAAACCATAATAAGGAACGCGAAAAGATACAATCCTAAAGCCGAAATTATAGGCGTAACAGTCCAGCCTATGGTTAAAAAACGCGGCGTCGAAGTTATTCTAGGCTCGAAAAAAGATGTTGTTTTTGGCCCAGTGATAATGTTTGGTATGGGCGGAGTTGGCGTTGAACTTTTTAGGGACTATTCTATAGGTTTGCCGCCGCTGAACCAGACTTTGGCTAGACGCATGATGGAGGAGACAAAGGTTTATCAGCTTTTGAAGGGCTTTAGAGGTATGCCTCCTGCCAACGTTAAACGCCTAGAGGAAGTTATGGTTTTGTTTTCGCACCTTCTGATGGACTTTCCGCAGATTAAGGAGGTTGACATAAACCCGCTGTTGGTAGACGAAAAAGATGTTATAGGCATAGACGCCCGCATAATAATTGACAAAGAGCTTATCCTCAGAAAGCTGGAACCGCACCAGCACCTAGTCATTAGTCCATATCCTAAAAAGTATGAGGCTTTATGGAGAATGCGCGACGGCAGAACAGTTCTTCTAAGGCCTATAAAGCCTGAAGACGAGCCTTTATGGCTTGAAATGCTTCAAAACTGCTCCGAAGAGACTATTCACTATAAGCTATTTCAGACGCTTAAACACATGCCCCACGAGGTTAGGGTCCGCTACTGCAATATAGACTACGACCGAGAAATAGCCATAGTCGCCGAACTAACAGAAAATGGAACAAGAAAAATAATAGGAACAGCCAGAGTAAGCATAGAACTGGACGGGAAAACAGGCGAAATAGCCTTCTTAGTGGCGGATCCGTGGCAAGGCTTAGGCTTAGGAACAAAGCTTGTGGACTACGTTATTGAAATATGCAGAGAAAGAGGATTAGAAAGCGTTTATGGAATAATGCTTCCCGAAAACCAAAAAGCGATAGAGCTTATGCGAAATTTGGGCTTCCAGCTGAAGTATATGGAAGACGGGACAATAATGGGAACTCTAAATCTAAAAGAAGAGGAACCGCCAACAAAACCTATAGAAACGGCGAAACTAATGGAAATAGCGCTTGGTGTGGAGAAGGCGCCGGATAAAGAAACTAAGGAAGCGGCAACAAGCTAACGTTCCCCTTTATTTTAGGCTTGAATTAAGCTTAACAAAACATATTTTCTATTTACTCAATGAGCTAAATTTAAATTATAGAAGCTGCAATAATCTAGCTTCATTAAAATTATAAATGAATGGTGAAGGAGAATGGAGAAACAACAAAAACTAAAATTTGCCTTTTACTGGGCGGCAAGCTGTGGCGGATGTGAAATCGCTGTTCTAGATATCAACGAGAAAATCTTGGACGTAATAGCCAAAGCAGACATTGTGTTTTGGCCTGTTGCCATGGACATAAAATATAAGGATGTTGAAGTCATGCCCGACAGAAGCATAGACGTATGTTTCTTCAACGGCGCCATACGAAATAGCGAGCAAGAGTACATGGCCAAGCTGTTGAGGAAGAAGGCGAAGGTGCTTGTGGCTTTCGGCTCCTGCGCCTGCGACGGAAGCGTCGTAGGCTTAGGCAACCTGTGGAACCGAGAAAAAATCTTTGAAAGAGCCTACTTTGAAACTCCTTCGACGAGAAACCCTGAGCGGGTAACGCCTCAGACGAGTTTTAAAGTGCCGCAGGGCGAGCTTGAACTTCCCGAGTTCTATGATACTGTTAAGACCTTGGCGCAAACCGTGGACGTGGACTACTTCCTTTCTGGCTGTCCACCGCCGGTGCCAAGGATTATTGACGCCCTAGAAGCCATTTTAAGCGGAAAACTTCCACCAAAAGGTGCAAGCCTTCTCTTCAATAAGTCTGTCTGCGACGAGTGCCCAAGAGAAAAGAAAGATCGAAAAATAACCCAAGTAAAGCGAATCTACGAAATAGAAGACGACTGCAAAACATGCTTCCTAGACCAAAGCGTCATATGCATGGGACCAGCCACCAGAGGCGGATGTAGCGCTCAATGTTTGAAAGCGAACATACCATGTACCGGATGTGGTGGGCCAGCGCCACGCGTAATAGACCAAGGCGCAGCCATGATAAGTGCCTTCGCCTCCATAGCTACAGAACCAAAAGTAATAGAGCAAGTTGTCGACCCTGTGGGAACTTTCTACAAGTATTCTTTGGCTAACTCGATTTTGCGGAGGAGGGTTATGCGAAAATGAAAGAGATAGTTATAAACCCCATCACGAGGCTGGAGGGCCATGGAAAAATAACCATATTCCTAAATGAAGAAGGCGACGTGGATGAAGCCTACTTCCAAGTTCCAGAGCTCCGTGGCTTTGAAAAGTTCTGCGAAGGCCGCAGAGCCGAAGACCTGCCCATTATAACGCCCCGCATATGTGGCGTATGCCCAGTGGCCCACCACATGGCAAGCGCCAAAGCCCTAGACGCCGCCTTCAATGTTGAACCGCCAGAGCCAGCCAAAAAACTGCGCGAACTAATGTACTGCGGCTACTACCTATACGACCACACATTACACTTTTACTATCTGGGCGGACCAGACTTTGTTGTTGGGCCGGATGCGCCGCCAGAAAAACGCAACGTTTTAGGCGTTATTGAAAAAGCTGGCTTAGAAATTGGCAAGGAAGTCATAAAGCATAGGGCTTATGGACAAAAGATAACGGAAATTTTGGGTGGAAAGGCAACCCACCCGGTGAGCGCATGCATCCCCGGCGGATTTGCAAGGCCAATCTCAGAGGACGAGCGGCGAGAAATTGAGCGTATGGTGAGAAGCTGTCTAGAATTCGCCAAGTTCTCGCTAAAACTCTTCGACGACATAGTTCTGAAAAACACCGCCTATGTGGACTTGATTAAAAGCGAGGCATACATGCTTAAAACCTATTATATGGGGTTGGTGGACAAAAACAATAAAGTGAACTTCTACGATGGAAACGTCCGCGTAGTAGACCCTAACGGACGCGAGTTCGTTAAATTCTCCCCAAAAGAGTATCTAGACGTCATAGAAGAGCACGTGGAACCATGGACCTACGTGAAGCTTCCATACTTGAAAAAGGTTGGCTGGAAAGGTCTTGTCGACGGTCCTGATAGTGGCGCTTATCGTGTCGGTCCGCTGGGAAGGCTTAACGCTGCCGATGGAATGGCAACCCCTCTAGCTCAAACTGAATACGAACGGATGTACTCCACGTTAGGCGGAAAACCAGTCCACAACACTTTGGCTTACCACTGGGCTAGGCTTATAGAGCTGTTGTATGCTGCTGAACGCGCCCTAGAACTTGTAACAGACCCAGAAATAACCAGCAAAAACGTTCGAAACAAACCCGGCAAGCCAGGTGAGGGCGTCGGAATTGTGGAGGCTGCACGGGGCACGCTTATACATCATTACCAGTTGGACGAAAATGCTTTAGCTAAAAAGGTCAATTTGATAGTGGCCACCGTTAATAATGCGCCGAGCATTTGCATGTCGATTAGAAACGCTGCAAAGGGCTTAATTAAGAAGGGCAAAGTGACCGACGGCATATTAAACATGATTGAAATGGCCTTTAGGGCTTATGACCCATGTTTCGCATGCGCCACCCATTTTGCTGTTGGTGAAATGCCATTGGAGGTGGAAATTTATGACAGCGAGAAAAGGCTCATCCAGAAAATCAAAAGGTAAAGGTGGAAGGAGGAAAAGGAGGGAAACAAAAGTGAAAGCAGTTGAAGAATCCAAAGTTGGAGTCTTCCTGTCCGACTGCGGTGGGCAAATAGCGAAAATCCTCGACTTCGAAGCTTTAACAAACTTTGTTAAGACTATTCCGGAAGTCGCTCTTGTCGCTAGAGGAAGCGAATTCTGGCGGGGTGAAGGCCTAAAAACCATAGTAGACGCCATTGAAACCAAGAAGATAAACCGAGTCGTCGTCGCAGAGACTATACCAAAAATAAGCGAAATAGCCATAGCAAAAGCTGTTGAAGAGGCTGGGCTCAACCCGCACTTGGTGGAGGTTTTAGACCTAAAGGATCATTGTGCATGGCCTCACAAAGACACGCCAAAGGAAGCCACCGAAAAGGCCAAGGCAATGCTCCTGGCCGCCATTGAAAAGGCCAAGCTTCTCGAACCAATAGAGAAAGCGGAATTTCCAGCAGTCAAATCCGTCCTCGTTATTGGCGGCGGAATAGCTGGAATGCAAGCAGCCGAAGACCTGGCGGACATGGGCTTCCAAGTCTACTTGATAGAAAAAGAGCCCTTCCTAGGCGGTTTGGCCGCTAAGGCCGTTCGTTTTTTCCCAACAGACGACTGTGCCATATGCATTCAATCCCCAACAACAGATCTAAAAACCGTGACTCAAACGTCGAGAAAGTGCGTTTACCGTTCAGGCTTCTCGGAAATTCCAAACCTAAACATATTGACAAACGCCAAAGTTGTGAAGGTTGAGGGCAGCCCAGGAAGTTATCATGTAACCGTTGAGCAGAAACCTCGCTACGTGGACGAGAAAAAGTGTGTGGCATGTGACCTTTGCACAAGCGTCTGCCCAGTTGAAGTGCCAGACGAATATAACGCCAAACTCACAAAGCGGAAAGCCATCTATATAAACAAGCCTTTGGTTTATCCACCAGTTTACGCCATAGACGCCAAAGCCTGCAAGTTTTACGATTGCGCCAAATGCGTTGAAGTCTGTCCAACAAAGGCCATCAATCTGAACCAGAAAACCAAGCATGTGACGCTTAATGTTGGAAGTATAATTGTGGCTACAGGCTTCCGCGAATATGACCCAAGCGTTATAAAAGAGTACCATTACGGCGAATATCCAGACGTGATAACACATTTGGAACTGGCGAGGATGCTGGACGCTTTTGGTCCGACGGGCGGAGTGCCAGTAAGACCTTCAGACAGAAAACCAGCAAAGCGTATCGTCTTTATACAATGTGTTGGCTCGAGGGACCGGCGCTGGAACCCCTACTGCTCGAGTATTTGCTGCATGATTTCGCTGAAGCATGCCACACTAATTAAAGAGGCTTATCCAGACGCGGACGTGTCCATATGCTACATAGATATCCGCACAACGGGCAGAGAACATGAGTACTATTATGAAAAGGCAAGAGAAATGGGTGTGAAATTTGTTAAGGGAAGACCATCTGAAATAATCCACGACCCAGCTACAAATACGCTGGTTGTTGAGGTTGAAGATGAACTGTTGCGGAGGCTTATGGAGCTTGAAGCTGACTTAGTGGTTTTGGCCACAGCCATGGTTCCATCCGAAGACGCGAAAGAGCTTGCCCAAATCCTCGGCATAGAACTAGATCAAGACGGCTTTTTCAAGGAGTATAACGCCAAGTTGAGGCCGACGGAAACAAAGCGGAGAGGCATATTCATATGCGGAGGCGCCATTTTCCCGAAAGACGCCCCGACAACCTCGCTTCACGCCCATTCAGCGGCCGTTAAAGCGGCTAAATTCCTCATGAATGGCAAAATCACCAAAGACTTGAAGGTGGCTGTCGTCAACCAAGACTATTGTGGCAACTGCCAATTCTGTCCAGTAACATGCCCGTATGGCGCCATAACACTGGAACCTAAAGGGGATGGCCACTTCGCTGCAAAGGTTTCAGAGCTTATCTGTGAAGGCTGCGGCGTTTGTGTTGGCACATGCCCAGTTGGTGCCATAGAGCTCCGTCACCTAAAGCCAAGCCAAATATCCGCCCAAATAAAGGCGCTGTTGTCGGTTAATGGCACTTCTAAGCCGCTGGTGCTGGCTTTCAGCTGTTCAGAATGTGGTCATGCAGCCATAGACTCTTCTGGAATGAGTATGATGAGCTATCCAGCCAACGTCAGAGTTCTGCGAGTTCCATGCACTGGCGTAATCCAAGTCCAGCACATCCTAGAAGCCTTTAAGGCTGGAGCCCAAGGCGTTATGGTTGTTGGCTGCAAGCCCGACGGATGCCACTACGAGGTTGGAAGCCAAAAAGCCCAAAAGAAAGTGGAAATGGCGAAGACGCTGCTTCAAGCCTATGGTATAGAACCGGATAGACTCGAAATGTTCAATTTAGTCTTCATAGAAGGCGACAAATTCGCAGAGGCAGCCAAAGCCATGACAGAAAAAGTGGAAAGGCTAGGTAACCTTCAACTCGCCTAGCTAAAGACGAAGATTCCCATGGAGTGAGAGCAAAAATGGCTGAAGAAAAACCACTTGACTTCGCAAGGGAGATAACCAGTAGACTTGGCGGGGAAACAATAACTCGGTGTTATCAGTGCGGCACATGCGCCAGCACTTGTCCAGTTGCAAGGACAACAGAACGTTACAACCCCCGCCAAATAATAAGACTAGCCCTGCTGGGACAGAGAGACGAGGTTCTTAAAGGCGATGCTATATGGCTTTGCGCCTCATGCTACAACTGCCAAGAACGCTGTCCCCAAAAAGTTGAGATTGCAGACTTGATATACGCCTTAAGAAACATAGCCATCAGTGAAGGCAACATACCAGCCATATACACAGAATTCGCAGCGGGACTCATAAGTGAAGGACGCCTAGCTCCAATATCAAAATTCTTGGAAAAGAAAAGAGCCGACTACGGCTTGCCACCGCTAAAACCAACAGGCATAGAAGCCATAAAAAAGATTTTAGCGGCAACAGGCTTCGACAAACTCATGTTTAAAAAGGAAGGTGTACCACAATGACAAGCTACGCCTTATTTTTGGGCTGCACAATACCAGCCCGCCAACCCCACTACGAACTCGCAGCGAGAAAAGCTCTAACAAAACTTGGAATGCAACTCGTAGACATAGAAGGCGCAACATGCTGTGCCCCGCCACCACTCCAGTCCATAGACTTGGAAACAAGCTTGGCAATAGCCGCCTACAACATTTGCTTAGCAGAAGAAGCCGACCTAAACATTATCACGCTTTGCACAGGATGCTTCGAATCTCTAACCATTGCGAACCGTCTCCTAAAAGAAAAGCCAGAATTACGCGAAAAAGTTAACAAGGTTTTAGCTAACGCCGGTAAAGAGTTTAGAGGAACAATAGAAGTTAGACATTACCTACAAGTTTTAATGAATGATATAGGCGTAGACCGCCTAAGACAAAGCATAATCAAGCCCTTAAACAATCTTAGGGTAGCCGCCTTCTCTGGATGCCACTTACTACGACCAAGTGAGCTTCTACGCTTTGATGATCCAGAACGCCCCCGTATATTCGACACCCTAATAGAGGCTTTAGGAGCCAAAAGCATACCATATAGGAACAAGTTGCGATGTTGCGGAGGGCTCCTCAGAGGCTACGCAGACGACGTGGCACTAGCCATAGCAAGAGACAAAATTGTAAACGCCTACAATGCAGGCGCAGACTGCATATCAACCCTATGTCCCTTCTGCTTTCTAACCCTCGACCTTGGCCAAATGCTGATAAAAACCACCTACAAAGAAGAGTACAACATGCCAATAATTCATTACGCTGAATTGTTAAGCCTAAGCCTAGGAGTAGAGCCAAAAGAACTCGCCTTGGACTTCCACAAGATAAAAATAGACAAAGTTTTAGAGAAAATATGCTGAAAACTTCGCTCTTACTCTCCCTTTTCTAATATTTTAATGAGTTTCTATTACTTTTCCATGTTCAAAAAGAGAGCTCTAAATACCGATTTAGGTATACTCAGTATAGGAGGCGCTTGGGATGGGCAAGGTAAAAACCAGCATATACGCAGACAAAGGAGTTATGGGAAAAGTACAAATCAAATTTAGCGAAAAAAGGCCTAGAAATAAGTCAAGCCCTTGAAGACCTCATTAAAGATGAGCTTGTAGAGGAACTTCTTGACGAAGCTGTCAAAGATGTATGTGATATAGGTTATGAGGTGGATTTTGAACCCGTCAAGCCTAACGGAGGACTTGTAAGCATCCTTGTGAGGACCATGAGGGATGAAAGAACAAATAGTCTATCTTGACTCCAGCAGTTTGGTTAAGCGTTACGTCAAGGAGCCTGGAAGTAAAATTGCTAGAGAGGTCTATCTTAAGGCTTATTCTGGAGAATTAATAATAACATTTAACTCTTGGAACATCGGCGAAGTGCTTGGCGCCTTTGACAAAGCCTACGTAAGAGGCATATTAAACGGTAAAAATTACAATGTAGCAAAAAGTAAATTTCTTCATGAAATA
>JAWCQV010000003.1:0-22649 GCA_038869575.1 Bathyarchaeia archaeon
TACGCCCTCAAGTCCCGGATTGATGCGTTCTGGATGCCAGTTTCCAGCGCCGCCATGAACAACAATTACTGGTTTTGGCGTTTGCCCTTCCCTCCAGCTTTGGAGGGATAGAGTTTACGCCCATAAATTTAAGCCTAATCCCCCTAAACATCAAAACAGATAAATCCTTGATGATGGAAAATAATAGTTGGGATGATGTGAGGCGACGGCTAGGAGCCCTTCCAAGCTGTGAAAAGCCAACTAACCTGCACTGACCAAAACTTATGGCGGGTGGTCGCGTGCTCAGAGACTTTAACCTTTTAGCCACAACTTCTAGAGGAAACGAGGATGAGGCTTGCTCTGAGCTTTGGTATCTGCTCGGCGAAATTGGCGACTCAGCGCCCATCGTGGACAAGACTGGAGTGGCTGGCTTAATTGCCGCGAAAACGGCTTTCAATCCCTTTGAGGTTATTGAAAAGTTTAGGCAGATTCTCCGAGAACGCCCCTATGAGTTCCGCTATACACTGCGCATAATTCCTATAGAGAAGGTTATTCGCACAGACCTTGGAGAAATTCAGCGGGCAGCCACAGAACTAAGCTCAAAAATTGGCAAAAACGAAACTTTTAGGGTTACTGTTGAGAAGCGCTTCACAGAAACTTCAACAAGGGACATTATTGAAGCAGCAGCCGCCAACATTGAACGTAGAGTGGACTTGAACAAGCCTAACAAGATTCTACTAATTGAAGTTATTGGTGGGTTAACGGGGCTTTCGGTAATTAAGCCAGAAGAAATTCTATCAGTTGTGAAAGAAAAAGTGCTTTAACGCTCAGTGGCCAAGAGTGCCACACGCTCAATGACAAGATTAACTATGGCCTGCTTTAAGTCGTTTCCTCTCATAACCGCCTCAAGCTCAACGTCTGAAATTTCGAAGGCTTTTCGAACAGCCTCAATTTTCTCTCGTGAAAGCTCCAAAACAGCATCGTCACGCCGCCCACCAACAATTTTTGATATGGCTTGCAGTGCGGTTTTCACATCCTCTGCTTTTTCACCTACAATAAGAACAGCAATTGCATCAGAGTTGGGCTTTATTCCAAGAAAATTCATGGCTTTTCGAATTTGACGTTGAGCAGAGGCGTAAAGCAGTACCTCCACAGCTAGGCTTTTTGAAATGTTGACTCCGTTTTTGAAGGCGTTAAAGGCGTTTAAAGCCGCAAAATACAAGTGCTGCCATGTAGCAACAAATCCAGCATCAAAAAACTGTGCTTCCACGTTTTTGGCTAAACGTTTTTTAACAGTTTCAAGAAAACCTTCAACGTCCGCTATTTTCACATCCTTGAAGCCGGCAACAGCCACATACTTGCCAAACTCTCCGAGATGTTTCAGCAAGCCCCTTCTTCCCCTCGAATCTCTTCTAGGAAATGGTTAACAAGCCTTTTGGACAAGCCGGCCTTCACAAGTTTTTCCATTTCCTTCTCAACCGGTCTGCCTTGTTCCTTGCATTTTTTAACCACTTTCCTTATGGTTTCCTTTATTTCCCACGGAAAGACTATCCAGCGGCTTGTTTCCTTAGCGTAATAGTCTGGCTTTATTATGCTCCATGGCTTGAGATAAACAGCAGCAATTCTAACCTCGGCAGCACCCTCCTTTTGCAAGTGCTCCCTTATGAGTTGTAGGCTTTTGCCAGTATCAGCAACCTCATCTACAACAAGCACTCTTTTGCCAGCCACATGAACGGAAACAGGCTGTGTTAGGGTTGGCTCTTCCTTGGTTTCAGCCACACCCACATAGAACTCAACCTTAACATTTGCGAGGTTTGGATTCTCCAAGAGGTCTGATAAGACTCTTGCTGGCGGCCATCCGCCACGGGAAACTCCAACAATTACGTCTGGCTTAAAATTGTCCATTCTTATTTTTTCCGCTATTCGCAACAGCATTTTATATATTCGGTTCCATTTTGGCACTTCAAACTCAAGCTCTTGGTGTGTCAAGCTTTATTCACCAGTTTTCAAGGCGCGGATAAGAGTTTGTATTTAAAGCTGATTTTAGCTTTTCTTAATGGGGCAGAGTTTGCTGATAACTTTAATTAGGATCCAACATGATAAGAGGGGAAGGGGCTGTGAAAACTCATTGAAGGAAATCATTGAGTGCGTTCCAAATTTTAGCACTTCAGACTCAAAGGTTGTAGAGCAGATCCTCAACGAACTTAAAACAACCAAAAATGTATTTTTGCTCGATTACACTTTCGACAACTATTATAATAGGCTTGTGATCTCCTTCATCGGCGACAAACGTTCCGTTATTGAAGCCATGTTGAAAATGGCTTTTAGGGCTGTTGAGCTTATTGACATGAGAACCCATAAAGGGCAACATCCAAGAATAGGCGCGGTTGATGTTGTCCCATTCATACCAATAAAAAACGCCACAATGGAAGACTGCATTAGGCTAGCGCGAAAGTTTGGCAGAAAAATAGCTCAAGAACTCGGCGTGCCAGTCTACCTTTACGGAGAGGCTGCCACAAAACCGGAAAGGAAAGACTTGGACTGGATACGAGAAGGCGAATACGAGAGGCTAGCGGAAATGATGGCTAAGCCGGAGCGCAAACCAGACTTCGGTCCAGCCAAACCCCATCTAACCGCTGGAGCCACAATAACGGGTGCCCGCAAGGTTATGGCAGGATTCAATGTCAACCTTGGAACACCAGACTTAAAAATTGCAAAGAAAATTGCTAAGGCTTTGCATTCGAGGAAGGGAGGATTTGCAAATGTTAAGGCGATGGCGGCTTACATCCCAGAAAAGAACATAACGCAGATTGGCATGAGTATTAGCGATTTTGAGGCAACGCCCCTGTACAGAGTTTTCGAAATAATAAAAATTGAGGCTGAACGCTATAATGTGCCAGTCATAGGCTCGGAGTTCTGTGGAATGGCACCATTAAAAGCAATAGTTGACATAGCATCATACTATCTAAAAATTGACAATTTAACAGTTGACAGGGTTTTAGAAGTGGCTATCCAAAATGCCATTGAAGGGGAAGGAAAGTTTGAATAAAGTCAAAACTGGAAAAACCTCTGCTAAGGAAAGAGCTGATACACTCATTGTTAACGCCAGCGAGCTTGTGACATTGGCGGGTGGTAACGAAAAGCCCAGAACTGGAAAACGCATGCGGGAACTTGGAATAATCAAGAATGGATGCGTAGCCATAAAAGACGGCAAAATATTGGCTGTTGGAAAAACCCCAGAAATAAGGAAAAATTTTAGGGCTGAAAACATAGTGAACGCTAGTGGAAAAACCGTTTTGCCCGGCTTTGTCGATCCCCACACACATTTGGTTTTTGCCGGTTCAAGAGAAGACGAGTTTCAAATGAGAATTGAAGGAGCCTCTTACATGGAGATTTTAAAGGCTAGCGGTGGCATACTGAAAACAGTTAGGGAAACCCGAAAAGCCAGCTTAGATGAGCTTTTAGGTTTTGGCTTGAACACTTTGGATGTTATGCTACGTTACGGCACAACAACCGTGGAGGCGAAAAGCGGTTACGGCTTAACAACAAAGGATGAGCTGAAAATTTTAGAGGTTATTAAGCGTTTAAACCAGCTTCACGCCGTTGACGTTGTGCCCACTTTTATGGGAGCCCACGCCATCCCAACCGAATACGTAGGCGACCCCGAACGGTATGTCAGCCTAATTGTTGATGAAATGATTCCAACGGTCGCCGAAAGAAAGCTGGCGGAGTTCTGCGACGTTTTCTGCGAGAAAGGCGTCTTCAACCTAGAGCAGACCAGAAAAATTCTAACAACCGCCAAGAAGCATGGTTTAGGGCTTAAGATACACGCGGATGAGATGAGCCAACTGGGCGGTACTGAACTTGCAGCCAGCCTCGAGGCAATCTCAGCTGAACATTTACTTTTCGCCTCCGACGTTGGGCTTAAGGCTATGGCTGAGAAGGGCGTTATCGCCGTTCTGCTCCCAGCAGCAGCCTTCAGTCTCATGGTTGGACGTTACGCTGACGCTCGGAAAATGATTGATTATGGTGTTCCGGTGGCCTTGGGCACGGATTTTAATCCAAGCTGTTGGATTGAAAACCAGCAGCTTGTCATAGCCTTTGCGTGTCACTTTATGAGGATGACGCCGGCTGAAACCATAACTGCAGCCACAATTAATGCGGCTCATGCCATCGGAAAAGCCGGCGAAGTTGGCAGCGTGGAAGTAGGTAAAAAGGCTGATATAGTAATTTTGAATGTGCCCAACCATGTTTTTCTGGGCTACCGTTTCGGCGTCAACTTAGTGGATAAAGTGATAAAAAATGGAAGAATAGTTGTTGATGAGGAAGCCATCATAGCCGAGGCGGCTAAGCTCTTTAGCAAAGAATTAGAGTAACCTCTAGCCTAATATTCCTTACTAAAGGTGAAGGTTCTTGTTGAAGTTGGAGAGACCAATAAAATGTTTAACTGGATATGAGTTGCACTGCAAGAACTGGCAGATTGAGGGAATCCTTCGCATGCTCTTTAATGTTGTTGACGCTGAAGTGGCTAAAGACCCTGAAAGGCTGATTGTTTATGGCGGAACTGGCAAGGCGGCGCGAAACTGGGAGTGTTTCGAAAAAATTGTTGAAACCCTCATCGAGCTTGAGCCAGACGAAACAATGCTTGTTCAAAGCGGCAAGCCAGTGGCAGTCTTTAAAACCCATGAGTGGGCTCCTAGAGCCCTAATAGTAAACGCCATGCTTGTGCCAAAATGGGCAACATGGGACTACTTCTACGAGCTTGAGCAGAAGGGCCTAATCATGTTTGGACAAATGACCGCCGGCTCATGGGCTTATATTGGAACGCAAGGCATCCTGCAAGGCACATACGAAACCATGGCGGCAGTGGCACGCGAACACTTTGGCGGATCACTTCGCGGACGACTTGTCCTGACAGCCGGTTTAGGCGAGATGGGGGGAGCCCAACCACTAGCTGTAACCATGAATGAAGGCGTCGCCCTAGTAGTGGAAATAGACAAACGTGCAATTGATAGGCGCATAAGGCATGGTTATTTGGAAACTTGGACAGACGATTTAGACGAAGCCGTAAAAATGGCTTTAGAAGCCAAACGAGAGGGCATCCCGAGAAGTATAGGGCTGCTTGGAAACGCGGCTGAAGTGCACCCAGAACTGTTAAAGAGGGGAATAATACCAGACGTGCTAACAGACCAAACCAGCGCCCACGACCCCTTAAATGGCTATTACCCAGCTGAACTTTCAAAGCAGGAAGCCGACGAACTCCGCAAAAACAATCCAGAAGAATATCTGCGAAGAGCCAGCCAGAGCATGCGCGCCCAAGTAGAGGCCATGGTTAAAATGATGGAAAAAGGCGCAATAACCTTCGAATACGGCAATAACTTGCGACAACAAGCTTACAACGCCGGATTCAAAGAAGCTTTCGCTTATCCGGGCTTTGTTCAACGCTATATTAGGCCGATGTTCTGCGAAGGACGGGGACCCTTCCGCTGGACGTCTCTAGTGGGAAGCGCCGAAGACATCTACACACTAGACAACGTTATCCTAAAAGAGTTTTCTTACAATAAAGAGCTCTGCCGATGGATACAGAAGGCAAAAGAACAAGTTAAGTTTCAAGGGTTGCCAGCCCGCGTCTGCTGGTTGGGCTTCGGAGAAAGAGCCCACTTCGGAAAAATAATGAACAACATGGTGGCGACTGGGAGGCTTTCAGGACCTATATGGATTGGGAGAGACCACCTAGACGGTGGAAGCGTCGCATCGCCAAACCGTGAAACAGAAAGCATGATAGACGGAAGCGACGCCATAGCTGACTGGCCTATTCTAAATGCCTTGTTGAATGCCGTGGCTGGCGCCACATGGGTAAGCGTCCATCACGGCGGAGGCGTAGGAATAGGCTATAGCATACATGCTGGCATGTGCTTGGTAGCTGACGGAACAAAAGAGGCTGAAAAACGCATAGTCACGGTGCTCACAACAGACCCTGGAACAGCCATAGTTAGGCATGCAGACGCCGGTTATGAGAGGGCAAAGAAAATAGCAAGGGAAAAAGACATTAAAATGCCCATGCTAAAATAGGGCGTTATAAGAGATCTTTTACGCATTTTTCCTTCTAAACATGTGAACCAATGTCAAAGGCAAGAAAGCGGAAGACGAGAATGTTTGAAACTCGTGAGATCGTTACAAGGTTTGATTCTTAAGAAAAAAAGAAAAATGGACTAAAGCTTGTTACTCTTCAAATTCTGGCGTTTCTTTAGGCTTCCCTTTTTCCTTTTCCTTTTCGATTCCCTTCGCTGCGATTAAATCGTCAATCTTTAATATCATGTTCGCTGCTTCAGTGGCTGACTTGACGACTTGAAGCTTAACCCGCAATGGCTCCAGAACATTTAGTTCCAGCATATCTCTGATCTTGCCAGAGAAGACGTCAACACCGTAGGAAGCTGTCGCGGCGCTTTCATGTTTAGCTCTCAACGCAACCATTATGTCAACAGGGTCCAAGCCGGCATTTTCAGCCAGAGTTAATGGTATAGACTCGACAGCATCAGCAAAAGCTTCTATTGCAAGTTGTTCTCGTCCGCCAACTTTTACTGCATAGTCTCTCAGCTGCTTTGCCACTTCAGCTTCTGGTGCACCGCCTCCAGGCACAATTTTCCCGTCTTCAATGGCATTTCTAACAACACACAAAGCGTCGTGCAAGGAGCGTTCAGCCTCGTCGACCACATGTTCTGTTCCGCCCCTAACCACTATTGTAACAGCCTTTGGATTCTTGCACTCCCTAATATAGACTAGCTTGTCTTCGCCTATCTTGACTTCTTCGACAAGTTTCGCCTCCCCGAGCACATCTGGCGTTAGGTCTTTCACGCTCGCTACTATTTTGCCGCCAGTTGCTCTTGCCAGCTTCTCCATATCGCTGCTGCTTATGTTTTTGACCGCCAGTATGCCTCTCTTCGCTAAGAAGTGCAGCGCAACATCGTCTATGCCTTTTTCGCATAAAACCACGTTGGCGCCAGCCTCGGCGATCTTCTCCACCATCTCACGGAGCATGCGCTCCTCCTCGTCCAAGAAAAGCTTCATCTGCTCTGGGCTCTCAATGTTAATTTTGGCATCAAACTCCGTCTTCTCAATCTCCAGCTTTGCGTTCAAAAGTGCAATCTTTGCATTATTGACTATCTTTGGCATCTGTGGGTGAGCCACTTCCTTATCTATAACCATGCCTTTGACAAGTTCTGTCTCTTCAAGGCTTTTGCCGTGCTTCTTCAAAATCTTAATTAAGTCAATGTCAGCCTTGAGTTTTCCATCCTTTTCCTCTGCAACTTGCTTGACGGCTTCAACAGCCAATTTAGCAAAGTGCTCTTTTGCAGCAGCTATTCCCTTGCTACCCATTGATGTTATTGCAACATCCATAAGCCTCTTCTCATCGTTAATGCTAACTGGCAGTGCCATCTTCTCCAAAACTTCTCGGGCTTTTTCACTAGCCTTCTTAAAACCTTCAATTATTATTGTTGGGTGAATATTCTGATCTAAGAGTCCCTCAGCCTTCGTGAGAAGCTCTCCAGCTAGGACAGCAGCTGTAGTTGTTCCATCGCCGACCTCGTTGTCTTGGGCTTTAGCAACTTCCACAAGCATTTTCGCCGCCGGATGCTGAACATCGATCTCCTTCAGTATGGTTGCACCATCATTAGTTATTGTGACATCGCCGAAGCTGCTGACAAGCATTTTGTCCATGCCCTTCGGTCCTAAAGTCGTTTTAACAAGCTCCGCTATTATCTTGGCTGCTGTAATGTTATTCCTTTGAGCCTCTCTTCCCGTCGTCCTCCCCGTTCCTTCCTTCAACACTAAAACAGGAACCGTTCCAGAGGGTATGGCAGCCATACACCATCACCCCCTTCATTCTGTTTTCTGCTAATTTGAGATGGCAAAATCACACGAAAAATTTACTTCTATATAAATTTTTCTAAAGGCTTGCTTTAACAATTCTATAACCAGAAGCTTTCCTAAGCCTATTCATAACCGCCAGACCCAGCCCTTCAGTCGGCACACCCTCCGCTATTATTACATTAACACCTTTAACATCAAATTCTCTCAAAAGTCCAAAAAGATTCTTTGCAACCACGTCAAGATGGTTTCTACTGCCAAGGGACTTTACGACGTCAGCCTTATAAAAGTTAACAGTCTCATCTGTAGCCAAAACACCAACCTTCATTTTCTGCTTTTTATAATTGTTTACCAGCTCCATAACCTTTTGAATAATTGCTGGAAGCTCGCCTTCCACAACAACTAATTTAGCTTTTGGAGCATAATGCCTATGCCTCATCCCAGGCGAACGTGCCTTTTCAACGGGTAGCCTTTTCTCAGCAACCGCTATCGGATGCAGCTCAACTTTACCGATAACAGTCTCCAATGCCTCGCGGGGCGTCCCACCTGGACGGAGAATCTGGGGCGGGTCGACGGTCACGTCCAAAACGGTGGATTCCACACCAATTCTTGTTGGTCCAGCATCCAAAATGGCGTCTATCCTTCCATCAAGGTCTTCGAGAACATGATCAGCCGTTGTTGGGCTTGGTCTCCCAGCAAGATTTGCACTTGGAGCAGCAATTGAACAGCCGCTTTCTCTGATTAAGGCTAACGCCACATTATGCTTCGGCATCCTAACTGCTATGGTTTCCAAACAAGCTACAGTCACGTCTGGCACAATATTGGAACGCTTAAAAACAAGTGTTAAGGGGCCCGGCCAAAAGGTCCTCATTAAAATTTCGGCTTTATATGGAACCTCCATCGCAAGTTTATAGACATCTTCAAATTTTCCAACATGGACTATGGGTGGGTTGTCCAGTGGACGCTTTTTAGCTTTAAAAAGTGCCAGAACAGCATTGGCATTTAATGCGTCAGCTCCTAAGCCATAAACTGTTTCTGTTGGAAAAGCCACCAAACCGCCATTTCTGATAATGCTGGCTGCCTCACGTATAATTTTGGCTTCTGGATTTTCAGAGTTAACTTTAAACACTAAAGTCTTTTTCATAGGATTTCAGCCGACTTTACCGCTCTCTAAAATAGCTCAAACCTACTTAAACACATTTAGAAGAAAAATGAAGCCCAAGCTATACTACGTAGTAGTCTATGACCTTTTTCATGCTTTTTGGCGCTGCTTGTCTCATGGCTAGCTGTTTAAGGATTTTTATCATTTGAGGTTGGAAGCGGGCTATATCCGTTAGGGTTACAAGTCCAACGAGACGTTTTCCATCAACAACCGGCAACTTCTTGATCTTCATCTGAAACATTAATTTTACCGCCTCTTCCAGTTCCATCTTTGGTTCCACAACAACAAGCGGACTTGACATAACATCTTTAACTTTTGTTTTGTTCACGTCTTTTGCTTCGGCGACAACCCTTTTTAGGATGTCTCTTTCGGTTATTATGCCGACAGCTTTTCCCTTCCTAATGGCTATTAGGCAACCAATCTCAAACTTGTTCATCACTTCAGCGGCTTCACGGACGCTTGACTCTTCGTCTATAGTTATTACTTCTTTAATCATGACGTCTTCAACTTTAAGAGAAATGGAGCTTTCCGCTTTTCCTGCTTCTTCGTTTTCCAAGATTTCACCAAGCTTCCTATGAGGAAACCTACATATATAATTTGACGCGTTAGCAAGCAGACAATTCAGTGGCCAAGCATTTTACGTGTCAACTCTTCAACACGCTTGCTTGCCGGTATCCGCGCCCTCTCAAACTTCTCTTTAGGCTTGGTTAATGGTTTGGTGGCATCCAATCCCATTTTTGAAGTCAAACCTGTCTCTTGGTTTGCCGACGAGTCCAGTGTTGAACCTCTAACGTTTTCTATTATGAGCAAGTCTTCAGACGCTTGAAAGCGCGTGGCAATAGCCCATTCAACATCCGCCATTTTAAAAACATCAATGTCAGGATCCACAACAACAGCGTGTTTAAGACTTGGATGAGCTGCAAAAGCGGCTAACAAGGCGTTTTTTCCGTCGCCGTCAAGTTGTTTTTCAATGGATATTATTGCGTGGAGCCACCCGCCACCGCCGACTGAAAGGTTCACAGCGTTAACCTTTGGAACCACCCTTGAGACTGCCTCATAGATTAAAGCCTCGTGAGGAAGCCCCATCAAAATCCTATGCTCTGCCCCAGAAGGCAAAAGCGCTTGATAAATGTAATCTCTGCGGTGCATTACATTGACGATTTCAACCACGGGCTGTTTACGCTCAATATCGTATGTTCCAGTAATATCCACCAGTGGCCCTTCCGGCACCTCCTTTGAAGCCGAAATTCTACCCTCCAAGACAAGTTCAGCGTCTGCCGGAGCATATGCATCTACATAATTGCACTTCACAAGCTGAAGTTTTCCACCTAACAATGCGTTTGCAACTTCAAACTCATTTATCCCGAGGGGCACTGGCGAGGAAGCCGCCAACATGACCGCCGGATGAACACCAATAGAAATCGCCACGTCCAAGTCGACTTTTGCTTCCTTAGCCATCTGCCACAATTTATAGAGGTGCCTCGGAACCAAGCGTATCGCCAAATGCCTCATGTCCAAAAGCTGCAAACGGTGAATAGACACATTTTCGGCGGTTCCGTCGAGACTTTTAGCGTGAACGACAGCTGAAGTTATGTAGGGGCCAGCATCCTTCTCAAAATGAGTCAAAATTGGAATCCTCAGCAGGTTTGGCTTTTCAATAACCTCTTTAACAGCGCCATCCTCAACAATTTTTGGTTTTTGCGGATTGCGCCAGGCCTCCAAAAGCCTTTGGTACAGCCCTTCTGGCTTAACGCTTAAAGCTTCGCATATGCGCCTTCTTGCCCCACAAACATTCGCCACAACCCTGGTTTTTGTTCCTTCAACATTCTCAAACATGAGAATAGGTCCATCAACGTCGAAGGCTTTTATTATATAGGATATTTCAAAGTTTCTGGAAACCTCCTCGTTTATATGGAGCACCTCGCCTTTCTCTTCCATCTTCAGCAAGAAAGTTCTCAGGCTCATGTTACGCTCTCCTCTCGACTTTCCAGGCCTTCGCTTTTAGATTCTGCCAAGGTGACCCTATCAATAAGCCGTTTAAAAATGGCTTGCGCCTGCATCTCGTCAATTTTCTCGAGATAGACTGAAACTATGGCTATTTTGCTCTTTTTTGAAGCCAAATATTCGGCAAACATGCGAGCTGAAATAACATTTCTATCGCCCAGTATAACAGACGAAGATGGCAATCCAGGAGTGTCCGGTGGTTTTGGTACGGCTATGGCTAAAGTTCCAAGTCTATCCTCATTCTCGCTTAAAAGTACTAGGCAAGAGTTCTTTGTTTCAAGGTAAACCGCAAGAAAATGAACACTCTGCTCAATCAACTCGTCTTTAATAATCTTAGCTCGCTCCATCGTTGACTCTCCAACGTATTTATAGCTTTATGATTCACTATTTATTACTTTTAAAAAGGAAAGGAAGAAAATGAACAAAAAAAGAGCAGAAAAAATTCTGCAAATCCTACGTGAAAACTTTACGCCGCCAAGATGGATTTCAGCACACCACAACCCATACGAAACTCTAGTCATAACAATAATTTCCCAAAATACATCCGACAAAAACACAAGAAAAGCCTTCCAAAAACTTTCAAAAACTTTTTCAATAACTCCTGAGGCATTGGCAAAAGCTGAAACAACCGAAATCGAGGAATGCCTAAAGGTCGCTGGCCTTTATAGAAATAAGGCGAGAATAATAAGAGAAGTTTCAAAAATAGTTATGGACAAATTTAACGGAAAACTCGAAACGATACTGGCTTTACCCTTTGAAGAAGCAAGAGAAAAACTTATGCAGCTTCCAGGCGTTGGCCCAAAAACCGCTGATGTTCTGCTGCTTTTCTCGGCAAATAAACCAACAATACCAGTAGATACACATGTGAAGCGTGTTTCTAAAAGGCTTGGGCTTGCACCAGTTGATGGAGATTATGAATGCGTCCGCCAATCTCTTCAGCTGCTGTATAAACCAGAAGACTACCTCGAGGTTCACATACTCCTAATTTTGTTAGGAAGAAAATACTGTAAAGCCATAAAACCCCTCTGCAAACCATGCCCGGTTAGAACACTGTGCCCATCCAAAACTGAATAGCCTATGGAGGTTTGAAGCTCTCCTCGATTGTGGAGGGCGTAACCTCTTTCAGATTTTCGTCCAACTTTACTTTTCCAAAGATTACTGTTGATACGCCGCTGGAAACTGGTGTAAAGATTTTTACAACTTTTCTACTATAGTCGATTTCCTTAAGAACACCTATTCCGAGAAACTTTTTCTCATCGTTGTAAAGGGCTAAGAGCAAACCCTTCTCATCGCCCTTGAATGTAATCACAACTTTTTTGCCGAGAATTTCTTCGGTTCTTATGACGTTCTCAGGACTTATCCAACGGTTTTTGCCAATAACTACATAGACCTTATCCTTTAGCTCGACCATGTATAGAGGTTTCATTCCCAGCATACCATAAATTTCCCTTTCCCGCCTCTTGTCCAAAAAATTCTTGCCTGGAACTAAAACTTCTTCACTTTCGACTTTAAGCCAGCTCATTGGTATGGACTGAACCTTTGAATTTTTTAGGTATTTTATGTAGCCCAACTCTCGAAGGCTTCTGCGTTTATCTCTGCTCCTTTGTTTTATGGTTTGAGGCGAATCAATAATCACGGTATGGAAGCTCTTAACAGCATCCATAAGTGGTTTCAGCTTTTCGTCTTGTTGTATGCAGTAGATTATACTTGGTTCAATTTTTTCTATAAGCCGAACCTTATAATTTACTGCATCTTCCCCTTCCACCCAACCATCAGTATTTACAATAACAAAATCTGGGTTACTGCCCAAAATTTCGTTTTTCAACAACGTTAACCCCTGAATTGCCTTATCTACAGCTCGGCTCGGTGACGTTACGCCCACAAAATAGGCGTTTTTCGCCTCTAAGTTGAAAAGGTCTGTGATGTGCCTTGACACGAAGGCGTAAGCCAACGTGCATGGAGGCCCAACATCCGACTGACCCAAATCGCCGTCTAAAATGGCCACCTTTTGCTTATCATTCAAAAGCTTATTCACTAGGTATGTGCAAAAACTCGTTTTCCCAGAATCTACTGTTCCAAGCACCAATGCTAAGGCTGGTTTCGATTGGATTGTTGATAGTTCCTTGTAGGCTTCATCCCACGAAGATGGAATGGTATTTCCATCAGCCTCCTCCACGTTCGCATTCTCGCCAAGTGCAACTTTGAAGGTTGCCGGTTCCTTTACGAAAAAGGGCATTCTTTTCCCATCTCTAATTACGACCTTCTCCATGTTCCGCAGGGTATAACCGAAAACCTCAGCTTTACCCGAAACTAACGTAACTGACGCTGGCCCATCCACGAGCAGAGTTTTTCCATCCGCGACGTTTATGTCCATTATTTTTCTCTCCTAGCGTAAACTTGACCATTCCTTCTTGCAATTTTTATGGCCGAAACAATATCTCTTAAACCTCTTCTATGCTTTGAGTCGCTTATATATCGGTCTGTTCCAGCCTCGCTAACGCTTTCTAACACTATGCCACTGGGAAGTCTCTTATCTAGGGCTTTTAAAAGTCTCTCTTTATATTCGGGTATGCCATCACCAATCTTAACAGCAACCATAGACGCTCTAATGTCCTTGAGGCTGCTTATAATGTTCTCTATCTCATTTAGTGCTTCATTTATGCTAAAACAGTTTCCAGTCCTAATAACTTTTCCATCAGCCAGAACCGCTAAGCCCAAAACCTCTCCGGGATCCACGCCTATAATTATTTGCTCATAGGAATCTTTCCCTTCGATATGTTGAAGTGTCCGGTTCACCAAAGCTTGAAGGTCCATCCCATCCTTAAAAACAAGAATGTTTTCATGGTTTATGTGAGAGCGCTCCATTTCAGTTGTTATTACAACTTTTATCTCTAAAGGTACAGGCTCATAGGGTGTTATACTTATAAAAGGTACGTTGGATCTCTTCAACTCGTTAACTATTAGGTAATAGGCTTTTCCGGAAACTGTAGCCACGGCCACTTTTGCTTTCATACAACCTTCCAAATCTAACCTTTTCAACAACAAATTATTATTTCGAACCTTATATCTATTAATGTGCATGCCATTGCTACATAAAATTCCAACAGGCTGCAAAATACTTGACGAAGCCCTTGAAGGCGGCTTCGCAATAGGCGAGGTCAGCCTAATATATGGAGAGGCAGAAACAGCCAAAACAACTCTGGCAATACAATGCGCAGTCAGCTGCGCAAGACAAGGGTGCAAAACATTTTATATGGATTGTGATGGCACGTTCTCCGGTCGAAGACTTTCACAAATAGCATCCAAAGAAACAGACAAGGTGGCGGAGTTCATAGTACTTGCGAGACCAAATAGCTTCAAGGAACAAGCTCTTATCATAGACCAGCTGGCTAATTATATAACCAAGGGCTTTGGGCTTGTCGTCGTAGACACCTTAACCTTCCTGTACCGAGTGGAAGTAGCGGAAAATCCGGATAACACATTCAATCTTAACCGCGAATTGAATAGGCAGATGGCTTTATTAGCGCAAATTGCAAAAACACAGAAGGTGGCGGTTCTAGTCATAAGCCAAGTTAGAAGCATTTTTGATGAAACCTTCGTGGATGTTGAGCCCGTCGCTACAAGAGTGCTGAAATTCTGGGCAAACACGATAGTTGCAATGAAGCCAACAGAAAATCCAAAAGTTGTTAAGGTAACAATAGAGAAAAAAGAAAAAATGACCAAACCTTTTTCATGCTATGCAGAAATAAGCGAAAAGGGGCTTTGCGAGCATCTATAGCTATGTGAAGGTTAAGATATGGGCGCACTTTTGGAGCTTATTACCAACGCCTTAAAATTCATATTTCCAGCTTACTGTGCCAACGCCGTACCGGTGCTCGCCGGCGGAGGCCTGCCTCTTGATCTTGGAAAAAAATTCTTTGACGGAAAACCAATTTTCGGGAAAAACAAAACCTTTAGAGGCTTTTTCTCTGGCCTGATTATTGGAACAATAGCCGGCTTCGCGGAAGCCGCAATTTTTCAAGAATACCAAAGCATAGGCTATTTTGGCTTATTGTTGTCTTTAGGCGCCTTACTTGGCGATTTAGCTGGAGCCTTTCTAAAAAGGAGACTGGGAATACCTCCTGGCGGGCTTTTACCCATAGTAGATCAAGTGGATTTTGTTGTCGGAGCTTTAATATTCTCCATCCCGTTACGTGTTTTATACCTTGAGCTTACGTTGTCTGTACTTGTTATAACGCCCCCGCTGCATATGGCAACAAATTTTGCAGCCTACAAACTTGGATTAAAAAGCAGTCCATGGTGAAGAAGAGGTTATACGCCTTTCCAGTAGTGCAGCACAGCTTCTAAGGAGATGTAAGCCATCATCAGAAGGATGGCACCTATAATAAACGTTAAATAGGCTTGTCTGGGCTTGTAGGCGTATTTTGTGCTTTGATAAATGAACATGGTACCAGCAACACCGAGTGAGAATAAAATCATGGCGATGAGACTGTCTGAAACCCACTGCTCAGACAACTGAGGATAGACAAAAAGGAAACGCCCACCATAATAGACTGCCGGAAGAGGTCTCACAATTATTAGATGTAGTCCGCCGCCATACAAAAAAATGGCAACAGCCATGGCGATTACAGCGAGGGCGAATACCGAGGGTTTGGCCGTGGATAGTTTTGTGTAAAGCTTCTGTAGTGAATATGAAAGTGAAACAGCGGTTTTTCTGGCTTTACGCGCCACCTTTTTCCTCTCCAATTTTTATTAAGTGACCTGCCACCTCTTTAGCCCAGTCGCCGGTAAATGGATTCTTAACAATCTCACTTAAATACTCTTTCCAAGAAATCTCTAAGGCTTTCTTCCAAACCTCATACTTCTTCACAATACTCTGGTAAGCTCTGGCGTGCAGTTCGCAATATCCGTTTTCAACAGCTTCCTTATTGCATATTACGCATTTCAACTGTTCTCCGCTCCTCCTTTAACGGGCATTTAGGATTGAAACATAGGTTCCAAGGGCGTCTCCCCTTGATGCGAACTTGAACAGTAGGCCAACCACATCCACGACAGCTTCTTCCAAGAGGGCGGGCTGTTCCCCTCTGAGGAAGAGGAAAGGCTGCTTTACATTGATTCTTGAAGAAATTTGTGCATCCGATAAAGCGTTTTCCAGTTTTTTTCGAGTAAAGTATCATGAGCATGCCTGTTCCGCAAAGTGGACACGATCCCACAATTCTTTCTTCAAGCCTCGCCCGTTTTATTGCGTTACTCAGCTGTTCGCCTATGGTCTTCTCTTTAGCTTTAAGTCCTTCAACAACAGGCTTTAAAATTTCAATGGCATCCAATAGTACGTTTCCGCGTTTTTCTTGGTTGGCTTGAATTTTATCCATCCTCTCTTCAAGTTTTTTTGTCAGCCTTATCGAAACAATTGGGGGACAGTGCTTCTTAAGAACTTCAAGAACTTCAAAGCCTAGATCTGTAACAACCATTCTTTCGTCGCGGACATATTTTCGGTCATATAATGTTTGTATGATGTCTGCACGGGTGGCTTTCGTCCCGATGCCTGCCTCCTCCATTTTCTTGAGTAAACTGCCTGGATTGTACCTAGGAGGCGGCTTCGTGAACTTGTCTTCTAATATAATCTTTCTAACCTTAAGTTTTTGCCCCTCCTCCAGTGGCGGTAAAAGAACCTCCTCCGACCTTACATATGGCTCGTAAAAGCGCAACCAGCCCTCCTTTAATGTCTGCCTTCCTCTCAAAAAGAACCTTTGCCCGTCAACATTTAGGTAAACTTTCAGGCTTTGTCTTATGGCCGGTTCTCCAAAAACTGCCATAAATCTCCTAACAACTAGATCCCATATTCGCCTTTCAGGTTCTTCAAGCACCCTTTCAGGAAGGTTTCCAGTTGGGTATATGGCCGGATGTGCCGGATCCTCTTTTTTGCCCTCGTTCGGCTTAAGCTCTTTTTGGGATAATAGTTCTGCAGCAAGCTTTCTGTATTCAGAAACACCGCTCAGGTTCTTCAGTATTGCCTCATAATTTATTGCTGGTGGAAGTTTTTGGCTACTTGTTCTAGGGTATGAGATCAAGGCGTCCAGGTAAAGGCGCTGGGCAATGTCTAGAGTTCGCCGAGGAGTATAGCCAAATAGGCTGTAAGCTTCGCTTTGCAGTGCTCCGATGTCAAAGGGGGTTGGCGGCATCTGCTGAAACTGTTTAACTTCCATGTTTTCAACTACGCCGTCTTTTCCCTTACAAGCGTCCACAACCGCGTCAGCCTCTTTTTTAGTTTCAATAATGTCCTTTTCATATTCAGCCTCAAAAATCTGCTTGTCAATTTCAACTTCAGCTTTAATCTGCCAGTATGGTGTAGGCACAAAACTTCTTATCGCCTTTTCTCTGGCAACAAGAAACCTTAAGGTTGGCCCCTGCACTCTTCCAGTGCTTAGCGTAGCGTATTTTCCACTCCAGTCTTTTGCAGCCATTGTTAAAGCTCTTGAAAGGTTAACGCCGTAAAGCCAATCAATTTCGTGTCTTGTTTTTCCAGCCTCTATGAGGGCGAAGTCTAGTTTTGGTAGCAGCTCTGCATAGGATTTTTCCAGTTCCTCTTTGGTTAACGTAGAGTACTTCATCCTTTTTGCAACATCCTCCTTGTTGCCGCACGCGTATTTTAGTATGCAATATCCAATTATGCTCCCCTCAATGTCGTAGTCGCATGCATCAATGTATGTATCAGCGTCCTTAGCGAGCTTTGAAATTGTTTCAAGCCAAGCACGAGTTTGTTTTGCGCCTCTCTCCGCCACGTAACGTGGAACCCATTGAAAACTGAAAACAGGATAATAATTTCTTCCACTTTTCTCCTCGGCAACCGTGTATAAATGTCCAATAGCCGGAACAACAATTATCTGTCTATCCCTCTCAGCTATGTAGTAGGGAACACCATTTTCTTCCATCCTTTTGACTTTGCCTTTCAAGTCAAGGGCTGAAGCTATCCTTTGAGCGGCATCAGGCTTCTCTGTAATAATAAGTGTGTATTTTCCCATGCTGGCAGACCATCTTTAATGTTGAACGCCTCAATGATAACCTTTCAGTAAAAATTAAAAGTTTCTATCCGAATTCAGAGTGTGAACCTGTTTATGGTTCGCAACCGATAAATATGGCATAGGCATTACACCTTTTTTGTTGAGGGGGGTGAAAACTTGCCTCAAAGAGTTGTCTGCAACCAGTGTGGCCACGTTTTGTATGAAGGAAGCGAACTTAAGCCTCCAGACGAAATTTTGCACAAACATAATGGGAAATGCCCCCAGTGCGGCAGAAAGCTCGCCCTTATACCATTAAACGTTGAAGTAAAACCCATAAAATAACACTTTCCTATTTTGGAGGCATAGACTTGCGAAAAATCCAGCTTTACGAAATTCACAAGAAAACCGCAAAAATGACTGAGTTCGCCGAATTCGAAATGCCCTTATGGTATAAAGGAATAAAAGAAGAGCATCTTGCAGTACGAAACAGCGTGGGTGTTTTCGACGTTTCTCATATGGGAAGAGTGATCGTTACAGGGAGGGATGCCGTAAGCTTCCTAAACTATGTTATAACCAATGACGTGACAACATTGACGCCGAACAGCGCCTTATACTCCGTAATGTGCAACGAAAACGGCGGAATAATTGACGATTTTGTTTTAAGCTGCCTTGAAGAGGATAAGTTTCTGCTTGTCCCAAACGCCACGAATAGAGAAAAAGACTTCAACTGGTTGGTTAAAATAGCTGATGGTTTTAAAGTTAAAATCGAGGATGTTTCAGATAAAGTGGCAATGTTTGCTGTTCAAGGACCGAACGCCCAAAAAACTCTACAGAAAATCTGCACGGCAGATCTAAGCAAAATTGAAAGATTCAAATGCATAGCAGCCAAATTAGCAGGTGCTGATGTCTTTTTATCCAGGACTGGCTATACAGGCGAAGACGGCTTTGAAGTTTATGTGTGGAACGCGCCCCTGGACAAGCCAGACAACGCCGTAAAATTGTGGAACAACATTCTTGAAGCTGGCAAGCCTTTCGGGATAGAGCCTTGCGGTTTAGGAGCAAGAGACACGTTAAGGCTTGAGGCAGGACTATGCCTATACGGAAATGACATAAACGAAAATATAACACCGTTAGAGGCTAGACTAGGCTTTGTGGTAAAGTTCCAAAAAGACAACTTCATAGGAAAAAACGCCCTTTTAAAACAAAAAGAAGAAGGAATTAAGCAAAAACGGGTCGGACTGCAAATGATTGAGCAAGGTATACCAAGACAAGGCTTCAAAATATACAACGAAAAAGGTGATATCATAGGACAAGTGACCAGCGGAACCTTTTCGCCACTGCTTAAATGCGGCATAGCAATGGCTTACATTCAAACACAATACGCCCAAGAAGGAAACATCGTAAACATTGAAATTCGCGGAAAAATGGCTAAGGCAAAAATTGTGCCCTTCCCATTCTACGACACCGAAAAATACGGATACAAAAGAAAGACAACCGCATAAAACTATTTAACCAACCGTAAGGGAAATAAAACACCTTCATAACCTTTATTGAAGAGCTGGAAATACAAATGGAAACGAGAAGCCTCTCCAAAAAAGAGTTAATAATCAACGGCATTAAAAGCTTCGGAAAACTCCGCCCACAATTAAACCACACATCAATAATGACCATTGCCGCTTTAACGCTTATACTCTTTATAGCCTTTATCATACGACTTTTCCCAATGCGATGGGAAATAGACCCAGCAACTGGCAAATCAAATCTCTTACTGTCAGAGTTCGATCCATATTCCCATTATCGTTTCGCTGAGAAAATAGTAAAAGATGGCTTCATTTCATGGGCTATTGAAAACGAAGGAAAAGGATGGATTGACTATCAGAGATGGTATCCTCAGGGCTTTTATGTGGCTAAAGCTGCCTTTCCCGGACTTCCGATGACGGCAGCCTTCCTCTACGAAATAGTTTCAATGCTTGGCGTAAACGTAGACTTGATGAGTTTCTGCGCAATTTTACCGGCCATCATGGGAGCGCTGGCATGCCTCGCTATGTACTTCCTCGGAAAAGATTTTGGCGGCAAACCAGTAGGCTTATTAGCTGCACTAATCTTGGCTTTAGAACCATCATATATTCAAAGGACATCATTGGGCTTTTTTGATGATGAAACCATTGGTGTACTCTCCCTCATACTCTTCGCCTTCTTATTCCTAAGGGCTATTGAAGAGGATAAGCCGGTCAGCTCAACCTTTAAATATGCTCTTGCCGCCGGCGCAATTTTGGGCTACTTCTGCGCGGGGTGGGGTGCAGCCTATTACCCCATAGGAGTTATAACCTTATTCACACTAGTTTTGCTCATAATGAGAAGGTATACACGGAAACTTTTTCTTGCTTACGGCTTAACTTTCGGGTTTGGGTTACTTATCGCAATAAATGTTCCTAAACTTTCACCGAACTATCTATTAACAAGCGCCATATTGCCGGTCGCCGCTGTTTTTGGAATGCTCTGTCTAGCGGAAGTTATCACTAACATGAAAACAGCTAAATGGAAAGTTATATCGGTTATAGTTTTCTTAGGCCTTATTCTTGGCGGGGCCATGGCACTTTGGTATACGGGATACATGCAGGGCATAGCCGGAAAGTTCATTTCCGTTTTAAATCCGTTCACTCGAGAAGCTTCACCGCTTGTTGAGTCTGTGGCTGAACATAGGATATCAGCATGGGGCTCCATATACTACGAGTTCGGCATTATGATAATCTTCTTTATAGTCGGATTATTCTTTATTCTTGGAAACCTAAACAATAGAAACGTATTCCTTCTTGTTTTCGGTTTGACATCTCTTTATTTCGCATGTTCAATGGTGCGTCTTTTTGTCCTTATGGCTCCAGCCTTCTCCCTTTCAGCTACTGTTGGGGTCATTGGACTTCTGAAACCCTTCACAGTGTTGCTGAAAGAACCGCCAAGAATAAGCATTAAGAAAAAGTTTGGGCTGGAGCGTGTTGGAAGGGAGTTCAGCGGCATGGCAATGTTTCTAATATTCTTAATACTAATGGTCAACCTGGCTTTTCCAATGCCGAGGGTTTACACGCAAGCCTTCACGCCCACAACAATATCTGGAGGAAGCCTTTCAGTATCGCCTCAGCACTTAAGCACGCCGGTAAAGGAGTGGGTTGACATGTTATATTGGATGAGAACAAGGCTAAGCCCAAACACCGTTGTGTGCAGCTGGTGGGATTACGGATACTGGATGACAGTATTGGGCAACGTTACCTCGCTGGCGGACAACGCAACAATAAATACAACCCAAATAGAAAACATCGGCTTCATCTTTATAGCCAATGAGACACAAGCCATGAAGATGCTAAAGTTGTATAACGCATCTTATATCCTTGTGTTCACAACAATTCACGCCGATTATGGCGAATGGATAAATGCTGGCGGCGACGAAGGTAAATGGGTTTGGATGGCCGCCATATCTGGAAAGGCTCGTAGCCGCTTTATAGATAAGGGTTTCATCTCGAATGGTGAAATGTGGAATGAAAAACTCGACGATGTGAGGACATTATTTGGAAACTACACTCTTGGAACAAACTGGATAGATACCAATAAAAATGGTCAGCCGGACAGCGGTGAACTGGAGCCGAATATTAGAGGACAGAACACGACAATTTACAAGTTGATGCGGTATGCGGTTGAAAGTTGGAAGCAAAGGCACGGCAAAGGCGGTTCAACAATTGAGCTCCTTTATTTTACACCAGAATACATAGCTGGATTAGACAATGACGGAAGCAAATATGGTAAAGTTGTTCCGCTTGTCTGCCTCTACAAAATTAACTGGGAAAAATATTACAGTGAACACCCAAGCGGGTAAGGGAAAGCATCTGTTCCCAAAAGTTCCTGATCAGCATAAGCCTAGTAAGCCCTTAATTCCAACGGGCTTAGGCGTTATATACGTCATTGCGAGTGCAGCTTATCTTTTCTTTCTGCACGCCTTCGGATTTGATGTCGAATCTAGCGGTGGTAATGTTTCCCCGGCTTTGACTTTGGCTGTGTGCATACTATTTGGAGGTTTTATGGGTTTGCTTGATGACTGGATGGATTTGCGTTGGCGTTACAAGGCTTTTTTCCCATTGGTGGCGGCGGTTCCTTTGATGGCCTTGGCATATAGAGCCGGTGCACGTACGGTTATAACGCTCCCAGTTGTGGGAACATTGGATTTTCAAATATACTACTTTTTCGTGTTAATCCCATTGATTGTGACAGTTGCCACTAATACTGTTAACCAGTTAGGTGGGCTAAATGGTTTAGAAACCGTCTGCCCAGCAATTGTGTTGATCGGGCTCATGATTGCGTCTGAAGAAAAGGCGGTTTTATTGACTCTACCTTTGACTGTTTGGCTTCTGCTCGCCTTTTTCAATTTCCAAGGAAAGATTTTTGTTGGAAATACCGGCTCCTTTGCCATCGGGATTACTTTGGCCGCTTTTGCAATAATTTCTGATGTAAAATGGTGCTTGTTAATCTCGCTTATACCATACATAATTAATTCTTCAATGATCTTATTAAACTACTTCTTTTTCCGAACTAAGGCGAACGTTTCTTTCGATGGAAAAAGACTCTTTTCAGACCATAGAAGAAGCCTA
>JAWCQV010000004.1:0-19247 GCA_038869575.1 Bathyarchaeia archaeon
CAGCCCAGACTTTGAAATTTTACATGGAAGAGGTGTATGGCTTGAAAGCGTAAGGGGGGTCAAATAGCATGTTAGACCCGCGGGAAAGCATTATCCACAAAAGACTTGGGAGAGTTAAGTGCATAATTGCCGTTTCAAGTGGGAAAGGCGGGGTTGGAAAAAGCCTTTTTGCATCCACCCTCGCCTTGACACTAGCAAGAAGGAAACTTAAAGTTGGGCTATTTGACGCGGATTTCACCAGTCCGTCAACACATCTAATTTTAGGCGTTAAAAACACCAAACTAAAAGAGGAAAAGGGAATAATCCCAGCAAATGTTCACGGTCTAAAATACGTTTCAATCGTTGCCTACTCAAAGGATAAGGCGCTGCCCTTACGGGGTGCGGACTTTTCCAATGCCCTCATAGAGCTTTTCGCCGCAATTATATGGGGGGATTTGGACTACTTAATTATAGATATGCCTCCAGGTATAAGTGACGCCACGTTAGAGGTGATTAGGCTTGTTAAAGGCATAAGATTTCTTATAGTTACAACGCCCTCGCCGCTTGCTTTTGAAACTGTTAAAAAGCTTCTAGGGTTACTTACAGAGCTTAAAGTACCAGTTATAGGCGTTGTTGAAAACATGAAAATTAAAGAAAATAATTTTGTACCGCAAAGTGTTGCGGATGCGGGTTTTCGCTTCCTTGGAGAATTGCCATTCGACCCGAGCGTTGAGGATTCGCTTGGAAACGTAGACATGCTTTTGAAGACGGATTTTGCCGAAAAATTGGCTGAAATAGCCTCCAAAAGTTTCCTTTAACCATCCATCTCTCGCCAGGATGGTACTTTTGTATGTGTGTCTTCTCATTATTGGGCATTCATTAAACTTTATTATATGAAAATGATATTGCAGAAAAGTATTAAAAATTTAAAATTATGGAGGAGAAGACCTTGTCGCCCATTAAGGCTGTAATGTTTGACTTTATTGGCACGCTGGTGAACGTTAAGGGTTACAGCCTAGAGGTCTCCAAAATGAAGCTTTACAATTCTATAGTCGATGCCGGTTTCAAAGTGGAAAAGCAAAACTTTTTAGAGGCTTATAGTCAAGCTCATGAAAAGTATCGTATTATACGCTACGAGAAGCTTATCGAGGTTACGAATGCCGTATGGATTTCTGAAGCCCTGAACATTTTGGGGTTTAAAACAAGCCCAGGGGACAACCGCATAAAAGCAGCCGTCAACATTTTCTTTGAGGATTACTTGGGTTCTTTTAGGCTTAGAAAGTGTGCAAGACAAACCTTAGAAATGTTGGCTTGGGAATATAAGCTTGGTCTTGTTTCTAACTTTACATATGCTCCAGTAATATACGCTGGGCTTAGAAGGGTGGGAATTAGCAATTTTTTCGACGTTATCCTTGTTTCGGATGCTGTTGGTTGGCGAAAGCCTCACATCAAAATCTTTAAGGAAGCATTAAAAAGGCTTCATGTTGGGGCTGAAGAAACGCTTTATGTTGGGGACAGCCCAGAAGAGGATATTAAAGGTGCGAAACAATTGGGCATGAAAACAATATTTGTTGCCTCCCAGTTTTTCCCAACTGGAAGGCTTCTTGAAAGCGGACAAAAGCCAGACGCCGTAGCCAGAAATATGTGTGAGGCGAGGAGAAGAATTCAAGATTTAATTCGCTTATTGTCTGGTGATAATTAACATGGCTAGTCACTTCGATATTGTTGTGCTTGTCCTTGCGTTGATCGTGGGTATGGCGGTTGGCTATTATTTGAGGGGTAAGAAAATTTTTAACGCTGAGAAACTTATACTCGGCGTTATTTTGGTGCTGATTTTCTCACTGGGCTTTTCAATCGGTTCGAATACTGAGCTTTTGGTGATGGTGCCAAGCGTCGGGCTTAATGCTCTGGTGCTTTTGTTTATGGCCATGCTTTTTAGCATACTTTTCATGAAGGCTGCGCGAAAACTGGTGAAAATATGATAAAGTACGTTTTGCCAGTCCTCACCATTGGAATTTTGGTAGGTTACTTAAATAATAATTTTGGTATTCCATCGTTAAACATCGTTTTTTCGGAATACGTTTTTAACTTCTCACTGATAGCGTTGCTTTTTTTAATGGGTATGCTTTTTGCAACAGATGAAAAAGCGGTGGCAAAAATGAGACAGGCCAAACTTAAAATACTGGTTTTTCCACTATCGGTTGCTTTAGGCAGCATAATAGGCGGACTTGTTGGTGGAATAATCCTTCGGTTAGATGTTTTCGCATCTATGGGAGTTTGCGCTGGCTACGGCTGGTATACGCTAGCTGGACCACTAGCCGGACAGCTTTTCGGACTAAAATGGGGCGCCATAGGCTTCACAGTAAACCTTCTTAGGGAACTTGTCACAATAGTTACCGCGTCGTTGGCGGCAAAACTGGACAAATACGCGCCAATAGCAATGGGCGGCGCAACAGCAATGGACACAACGCTACCCATCATAATACGCTACTGCGGCCAAGACACCCTTATAACAGCCTTTTCCAGCGGCTTCATCCTAACAGTAGCAGCACCCTTCACCATAACCGCCATCGCAACTATCGCCCGTTAAGGCTAACCCATAAACTTTCTAAATGCTTATTTTCTAACACCCAATGCGTATTCGGAATTTTATGCAATCTAAGCATAGGATATGTGCCAATCCGAAGCTAATTAATCGGTTTACATTTCAATTTATGGAAATCCCAGAAGTGCGGCCGCCGGGATTTGAACCCGGGTCGTCAGCGTGGCAGGCTGATGTCCTAGTCCAGGCTAGACTACGGCCGCTCTGAGGGATGAACTACGACATTTCTATTTTTCTCTCCTTAAAAAGCATAACGTTTCCACACGTTTTTTCTCTTTTTCTTATTCAAAATTTGTTGTATACGTTAGGTTTAAGCAGTTTTGCCTTGAAGAATATAAATGAAAAAGCTTTTATATGTTGTTGAGCAAATTCGCCATCCTATCATATGGAGTAATAAGGAATTGGTGAGAAATAGAAAACTTGTGTTTTTTGGTTGTATAATGCTCGCTGCCATGTTTACTTTTATAGGCTATTGTGCGCGTGTTTTTGCTGGTGGCGCCCAGACACCAGTTCTTCAGACATCTTCTGGAAACGTATTGTATGATTTCTTAGCCCACGCGCCCGAGGCCCTGTGGAGCAGCGGAGCTGGGGTCTTGCCCTTTCCCGGTAATCCTAGCGACAGTTGGGGTTTTGCCTGCTATGTGGACAATGCGATCCTCGAAGATGGATCCACGTGGCAGAGAGTTTTAGAGACGCATCCTCAATGGATTAGCAAAGGCTGGATCAGTGGTGCCTACCCCATGCAAACTGTTTTTTCGAACACTCAGATAACTGTGAGCATCGGTTTCCTCGCAGGCGCAGCTGGCACGGATGGTGTAAGGTTTGATGTTTATTTTGACGAATACCGCGGTGTTGCTGTTGGTCCCTTAAGGTACACTATCATAAGCCAATCTGCTACACTTGACGGCAGGCTTGATGTGGTCACAAAAGATTTAAGCTTTATAGTTGGCAAGAAAGGCAACTTCGTCTTGTACGTTTATGCTGGTGAAACCTCGAACAGAGATTGGGCTGTTTGGGCAGAGGCTAGGATAGAGACGAAGCCCTTGGCTGATCTTGTGATAACTGACATATGGGAAAGTGGCGGGCTGATCCATTTTATGGTGAAGAACGTCGGAGATGGTGCTACTACGCCTCTTGGAATGCCGACTAAAAGCTTCTGGAACAGCTTATTGCTTGATGGCAAGCAGGTGGCAAAGCAAAGTATTGCTCAGGTTCTTCAACCAGGGCAGGAAATAGAAGGAGTATTTGACTACATTTGGCAGCCGACGCTTGAAGAACATACTGTGAAGGTTTGCGCTGATTGCGACCAGAACATAGAAGAGTCTAATGAGGAAAACAACTGCCTAGAGGAGAAATGGCTTATGGAAAAACTTCCAGACTTAGTTGTCGTCGAAGTCAAGTGTGACAGAAACGATAGCTTGATAGGCTATGTGTTGAAGAACATTGGCGATGGAGTTGCGAAGGCGAACCATGAAACTACGCTTTACGTTGAAGGCAAAGAGATAGCCCATGACCATGTTGGCATAGACCTAAAGCCTGGAGAAACCTTCGAATCTTGGTTTAAAACCTACGAGTGGCCTGAATACCAAAACATCACGGTAAAGGTCTACGCAGACAAATTAAACCAAGTTAAGGAATCAAACGAGAACAACAATTATCTCGAGAAGACATGCGTCTCTTTTCCATTTCCGATACTGATAACATCGGGACCATACGTCGTAGACATCACTCAAGACTCAGTTACGGTAAAGTGGGCTACAAACAAAAAGAGCGACAGCGCAATCATTTACAGCGACCGCTCCTTCGGTGGGGAGAAAACCGTTTTCGACGCAAACCTTGTTAAGGACCATGCATTAAAGATCACAGGACTGAAGCCAAGTTCAACCTATCGATTCTGCGTCAAGTCGAAAGATTCTTGTGGAAATGTGCTAGTATCCAATACCATGGTTTTCGAGACGCTTTCTCTATCGGATAATGAGAATCCCTCTGTGAGTTTGCGCCTCCAAGAAAGCCTCATCGGCATCGTCAGCATATCAGCTACTGCAAATGACAATGTTGGCGTCGAAGGCGTGATATTCTCCATAGACGGGGTTGTAAAGTTCACGGATTTTTCGCCGCCATACATTTGGGTTTGTAACACAACGCTCTTCCTTAATGGTGTTCACAATTTCGAGGTGACAGCCTTCGACAATGCTGGAAATAGAGCTGTGGATGCTAAAAGCGGCGCAATTGCGAATCCGATGCCTGATACAAATCCGCCTGAAGTGCGAATAGTTAAACCCAGCAATGGGTGGGTGCGAGATCTTGAACAAGTAGTGGCTCTGATACAAGATAAGGAGTATCATGCAATACCCGCAGGATACATTCAAAGAGCAGAGCTTTACATAGATGGTCAATTAGTGAATGGCTGGACGTATGCGCCTTTCCACTTTAATCCTCTCACAGGAGAAGCTATTACAGTGCCTAGCACCAGCAGCCTAAATTTCACCTACCTATGGAACACGACAGGTCTTGAACCTAACTCCGAGCATACTATAGAGGTTAAAGCATGGGATAACTCTGGTAACTATGGACGCGATAGCTTAAGAGTTAAAAAATTCAGCACAATGCCCTTAAGCGATTACTTGGAAAAAGTGGCAACTGAAACGATAAAAATCGTCAACATCGAAGTTACGAGAGATGTGGTGAGGCATGAAAACTGGTTCGAGGTCAGCCTAAAGATAAAGAACACTGGGAATGTAGTTTTGGAACACTTCGTTATTAGAGACCCGTGCATAGGTTTTCAGGCGATTGCGCTGCCAATGCCTGAGACATCTAGAGATACGTCGGTTTCCTATGATCGGCTCAGCCATAGAAGCATTGTCAGGATAAATCCGCAGATGGATAGGCTAAATCCCGGAGAATCGTGGGCCTTCAGTTACTACGCCGTACCCATAGTTTTTGATGTTATGCGCAAGATTTCCGACTCTGACAATTTCGTGTCTTATCCACATATAATCGGCGGTTTCGAGACCTCCATATCATTCCAATTTGAAGGCTCATCCTACCATAAAATTTTCAGGCTTCCTCGAAACCCAAGCATCGAGGATTGGAACGGCAACGGTGTGCCAGAATTGGAGGACGCGTTCAACGCGGTGAACTACTTGATCATTACTAGCCCGCGAAAATTGTTTGCACATAATCCTTGTGATAGGGATGGAGTAAACCTGTTGCTTCAAGAAATCGGTGTGCTGGCTAAGATAAAGCATGGGGTTTTAGGATACGTGGATGAGGCTTTAGAGCCGAGATTATTGAAATGCCTTCTCGATCCTAATATTGATACTGAGGATCTTCCGATTTATTACGGTCCTGAAGGAACTTTTCGTTATGACGGATTAGTTAGGCGGATGCCTGCATTTAGTAACCATTCAGATGCTTACCTACTAATAGTAGGTGAGACTGAAATAATTCCCGCAGAAGATGTTAGAGGAGTTAGAGGAGGTGGAGATAGGTGGTACTGGGACGTTGTCTTCTGCAGCGACAACTATTATGCAGATGTTTGGGGTGATGATGGGCGTCCCGAGTTGATTGTGGGGAGAATAGTTGGCGATAATGTAAGAGAACTCTTTAAGCCAATAAACGCAAGCATTTCAGTCTATCTTGGGTTGAAAGAATTCAACTATCACAATGTTCTCACGGTGACAGGATTCGAATGGAATGAAAATTTTGTTAAAGATGCGGAGACGGTGAACCGTATGCTTGAAGGACAAGGATTTAGTGTAGATGAAGTTCACACCGACGCTTATGACATTACTGAGAGTTTTCTACGCGAGGCTTTGATTAAGTTTCGCGGTATGAGCGAACAATACGTTAATGGCCTAAGTTTGACTCAACTTCGGAACTTAATCTCTGTTGAAGATGCGGAGCTACTAGAGGAAACACGAAGAGACGGCCTTCATTTAGACTATGAGAACACGCTCTGGAATTACAATTCGTATGCTGCACAATACGTGCAGGCTCAACGGGCAATAGCGATAAAGAGAACCGCGTCGAATAAGGGGTTGATCTTCTGGTACGGTCATGGAAGCGCAGGGGGCGGAAGCTGGGCGTGTGTCCTTGAAGCTAAAAATGGAACCGCTGCGTCTATTGAGGTTCAAAAATACTTGGATTATGGAGGCTCGCCTCAGCTTTATTATATTCCAATAGATTTTGGAAGAAGCTGCCCTGTTATATTCGCTTGGTCCTGTGAAACTGGTCGATATGTAGATAAGCGCTATAACCCTGCAACTTACGATATTGCTACGTTTCCCCTGTATGGAATGCCTGAAGCTTTCTTCCGTCACGGCGCTGCAGTATACATTGGCTCGACGATGACTATGGGAGGCAGCCCTACAGAAGCGAGTTTCATCTTCTTTTCACATCTTAAATACTACTTGGATAACGGTCGCACTATTGGGCTTCTGTTTAAAGATATGAAAAATGCTAAGATAACATCAGAAGGAAATTGGGATGTTGAATTTGCGTTCGAAGTTAACTACTATGGAGACCCTAAATATGGTGGACAACCATGATTAGACAACAGTTCCAATTCTTAATGTATGCTCTATTATTTATCTTAGTACTGGTTAACGTTTCAAATTCTGTTGCTCAGCAAGTTACCACAGTTTCTATTGTCGATTTATCTACTGACAAGATAGTTTACGATCCGGGCGAAAACGTAACTGTTAATATTTTATTAAGAAATTCAGGCGAAGCTAGAAGCTTAATTATGAGCAGTCTGATAAAAAGCTATTGGACGAATGTTGTTGTTGACGGCATGCCCTTAAAGATTCTTCATAATGTGGTTGAAGAGGTTTCATTATCGATGATCTGGAACAGCAGAGGTTTTCCCATCGGTGATTACTACGTGGAAGTTATGTTAAACGACACTTATGGAAGATTGCTGGACAGGAGAACATGCGGTTTTAGACTCGGCGAAGCCCGTATTGATGTGACCAAGTTCAGCGTTGAGCCTCGGCACTTCGAGTTAGGCGACCACATTCAAATATCCCTTGAGGCTTTAAACAATGGCTCGATAAGCCTATCTGGAAGCTGCATATTCTCGATACAGAAGGAAGGCTACCCTGTTTGGGGTTCATATCATAATTTCTCCTCACTCGCTCCAGGTGCTTTGCTTAAGTTCACCTCAATATGGGACGCTTCTTCGGCTGAAAAAGGCGCTTTATACTATGTCATTGGCTACGTTTTGTACGAAAGCCAAGCGACTTCGCCATTAATGGTTACAATCAGCACTAATTATTCGCCCATAGCAAGGTTCAGCTATACGCCTGTTAAAGTAGGCTTAGGCGAAGATGTAACGTTCGACGCCTCAACCTCAGGCGATCCTGACGGAAGTGTATCTTCATACAAGTGGGATTTTGGAGATGGCGGACAAGGTTTAGGAGTTAAAGTAAATCATGCATATCACGGGCTCGAAGATTACGTGGTTACTTTGACGGTTACAGATGACGAGGGAGCAGTTAACACGACTAGGCAGGTCGTCCGAGTGGTCATGATGTATAATCTGAACGTTTCCACAAACATAGGGTTTCCGATAGAAGGATCAGGAAAATACAAAGAAGGAGACGAGGTGACTCTAACTGCGCCGTCATCGGTAAGCATGCCAGGGGTGCTTGGCTTGCTTGGGGCCAAGTATATTTTTAAACAATGGACCGGCGACTTAAATACCTCTGAAAGCTCAGTTAAGCTTGTTTTCGCGGGATACGTATCTACTCTAGAAATGAAAGCCGTTTATGATGAGGACTTCACCGCCCTGATATTCATAGGCTTGGCTGCAGCTGCTATAATTGTTGTGGTTGCAGTCGGATTATTCTGGAAAAGAAGAGGCGGAAAGGAGAATTTTCTCTCTAAATCTTTGAAATAACATCCATTTTTATAAAATTAATGTTATTCTTGAACTTTTGCAGTCAAAGAGTTCTTTGTTGTTTAAGATGTAAAATAGCACTGTGCGATTTATGGTCGGTATTATCGTCAAGTTTTTATTTGCATTCCTGCTTTGTGTCTTTGATGTTTGGTAAGAGGTTTTTTGTTAATCGTTATCAACTGTTAGGTTGGGAGTTTAGGAATGTTACGCCAGATCAGGCTATAAGACTGAATACATCGGTTGCTGAGGGCTCCTATGTTTTAGGCAGGCTTAGGTGTTTAGGCGTAGAGCTTAAGGAAATTCCATTCGTGAGTGGAGGTTTCTGGGTTGTGCGTTCCGCGTTTTCTGTTGGAGCAACTGTTGAATATCTTTTGGGCTATTATTCAGTGCAAGAGGCAGCTGCTCAAATTCCGGCAACGCTTTTCACAGATTTGAAAGGTAAAACTGTTTTGGATGCTTGTGCCGCTCCAGGCGGCAAAACCATTCAGCTAGCCGACTTGATGGAGAATACTGGCGTTATTGTAGCTTTAGATGTTAATGGGCGGAGGCTTAACGCCTTAGCGAACCAGCTGGAGCGTTGCCGTGTGAAAAACACTATCATTTATAGGTTGGATGCGCGGAAAGTTTCAAAGTTGGGTTTAAAGTTTGATAAGATACTGCTGGATGTTCCATGCTCGGGCAATTTTGCCACCGATAAGGGCTGGTTCGAGCGGAGAACGGTGGCTGATGTTGAGAGAAACGCTAGGCTTCAGAGGGAGATTCTAGAGGAAGCCGCTAGGGTTCTAAAGGAAGACGGTGAAATGGTCTATGCCACCTGCTCCTTAGAGCCAGAAGAAGACGAATTAAACATTGACTGGGCTGTAAAGAATCTGGGCCTTGAAACTGTAGAGATCGAATGTTATGGAGAGGAGGCATCAACAGAAATTTTCGGCAAGAAACTCGATGATTCCATAAGAAATTGTCGCCGTATATGGCCAGGGAAGACTCAAGGCTTTTTTGTCTGCAAGCTCAAAAAGCGCAAGCGCAGATGAAACTAGCTATGATGAAGCCTATAGAAGATTTCGCCAAACTTTTCGGCGTAAAACTTGGCTTAAATAGAAGTTTAATAGTTAAGAAGGGGAATAAGTTTTTCCTGCTTAACCAAAATCTGAAGAAATTAGCCAGGAAGCACAGAGATTGGCTTTTTGCTGGCATATATCTTGGCAATATCGAAAATGGAAAGTTCTTTCCAAGTTTTCCCTTTCTTTTCATGATTGTAGACCAGGTCCAAAACAAGGTGGTTGTGGATGATAAGGCGGCTTGGCTTTTCATCTGCGGCAGAGATGTATTTAAGGAAGGGATATTGGAGGTTTATGGGTCGAGGAGTAAGGGTGCCTACACATTGATTTTAAATCGTTATGGAGAGTGCCTTGGCTTTGGCAGAATAGAAAGAAACATAGACAAGGCGAAAAGTGGCGTTGTAGTCAAAAACATTTTGGATGTTGGAGACTTCCTAAGAAGGGAGCGGAAAGGGAGTATTTTAGAGACTTAGATTCCGCCAGATTTTATTTCTTTGGCTAGATCTTCAATTTTGACCTTGCTTTGTTCTTTCCGTTTCATGTTTCTTAGGACAACGGCTCCTTCGCTTAGTTCTCTTTCTCCGATTATTACTACGTGGCTTATGCCTCTTCTGTCCGCATCCTCCAAAGCCTTTACAACCCTTCGCCTCATAACTTCAGTCTCAACAGCTATTCCCTCATTTCTAAGCATTTCTGAAATCCTCAAGGCTTCATTGTTCAAGTTTTCATTAACCGGAATAACCATAACCCTCTGGTCCTCTTGAGATTGTGCGGTGATTTTCTGCTCTTGCAAAGCAAGCATTATCCTATCTATTCCATGGGCAACGCCAACGGCTGGTGTTGGCTCTCCTCCAAACAATTCCACAAGTTTATCGTATCTTCCCCCGCCAGCGAGTGCAATATCCAGTTCAGGCACGTAAACCTCGAAAATCATTCCAGTATAGTACTCCAGTCCGCGGGCAAAGCCAGCATCAACAGTTATGCTCATCTCTTTCGCTGATTCCCTTACTAACTTAAGGATTTCTCCAAGATTTTTCACGGCGTCGAGGGCTGTCCCGTAATCTTTGGCGAGTTTTCCCATCTCTTCTACAATGATTGAGGTGTTGCCACTCTTTAAACTAACCAGCCTTTGAAGCGTTTTTAGGCACTTATCTGATGCACCTGCATCTTTTACAATCTTTAGGGCGTCTTCATATTGCTTTTTGTCCATGAGCTGCATGACACGGTTTTGTATCTCCTCCTCAAGGCTTTCGAGGCTTAAAATGCCCCTTAAAACGCCGACATGCCCTATTTTAAAGACGTAATTTCTTAGCCCCACAGACCTCATTAAGGTGTTTGTTAGCAGCAAGACTTCAGCGTCGGCTTCTGGTTTTTCAGATCCCATTAGTTCGAAGTTTGACTGCCAAAACTCTCTAAAGCGCCCTTTTTGAGGTTCGTCATATCTGTAGAGGCTTCCAATGCAGAACAGCCTCAATGGTTTAGGCTCGTTTCGCAATGTTGTTGCCACAAGCCTTGCAACAGAAGCCGTGAACTCCGGCCTCAGGGCGACCTTTCTTCCACCCAAATCTTCAAAGGCATACATTCTCGCTCGAACTTCTTCGCCTACTTTTGCCGCCACAAGCTCGTAGGACTCTACAACTGGTGTTATTATCTCCTGATATCCGTATAATTTTGCAGTTTTTCTGGCGTTATCCTCTATGAAACGCATCATTTTTGCTTCTTTTGGTAGAAAATCTCTCATTCCGCGAACTGTTTTGTAGGCGCTCATGGCAGTTCACATTAAAGGTTTTATACTTTTATGGTAGGGTTAATTGCGAGACGGAATAGTAAACTATTTCGCCTCTTCTGCTCATAACAGCCAAAATAAGCTCCTTTTTGAGGCTTTGGCACTGCCTCATTATTTGGGTTAGCTCCTCAATTGATATCGGTTTACCTTCTTGAAGGCTTAAGATTAGGTATTTTGCTGTATCCTTTCCATATTCGCCTCTCTCGTAGACTCTAAAGTCTACGCCCATGCCGAAGCCTTCGCGGACAACGTATCCGCGGCTTCTTAGGTCTCTATAAATAAGATATTTTGCCCAAGCGTTCTCGTCTGTTTTTTCAGCGGCTTGCAAGAGTTTTTGGAAGTTTATTTCCCCGCCTTTCTCGTCTTTAACTAAAACTAAGCTTTTATCTAGGAGGTGAAGTGCCTCGTAAAAGTTTAGGAGAAGCCCGCCGTTTTCTTCCACGCCATAGCCTTTCGCTTTTAACTCCTCTATTCTCTGTTTGCTGGCTATTTTCACTCCCTTTTCAGTTAATGTTCCCTCTATTCTTATTTCTTCGCGTGTCGGCTTCATTTGCTCCTTATTTTTGCCCATAGGCTTAACCATGCTGGCTTATTTTTGCAAAATCGTTCTTATATAGAATGCCTTCTTCACAGATGATTGCCGTCACATATTTTATTGGCGTGATATCAAAGGCTGGATTTAGGACTGGCACATCTTCTGGGGCTATTCGCTCAGAACCTATGCATGTTACTTCCTCTGGGCTACGCTCCTCTATTGTTATGTCCGCGGCTGTATGGGCTAAGTCGAAGGTTGATTTTGGAGCCGCCACGTAGAAGGGTATGCCGTGCTCCTTGGCTAGAACGGCTATCTGATAAGTTCCAATTTTGTTGATGACGGCATCCCGCACTACACGGTCAGCTCCAACAAAAACCTTTTCAACCATGCGCTTATACATGACGTACCCAACCATGGTGTCACTTATTAAAGTGACCGGTATGCCGTCCCGTTTAAGCTCGTAGGCGGTAAGGCGCGCACCTTGCAGTTTCGGTCTTGTTTCAGTGGCAATAACACTAACCCTCTTGCCTTGTTCAACAGCCGCCCTCACAATGCCTAGGGCTGTTCCATAGTCAACCGTGGCTAGTGCTCCAGCATTACAATGTGTAAGCACAGTATCCCCATCATTAATTAAATTTGCTCCATGTCTTCCCATTGAACGATTTGCTGCCACATCCTCGCCAGCTATCCTATTTGCTTCTTCAACGACAAAGGCAGCTAAATCCTCAACGCTTCCATGGAAAATCCTAGCTTTGCTTAAGATCCTTTCAACAGCCCAGAACAGGTTGACACCCGTTGGTCTAGTTCCTTGCAAAGTCTTCGCCGCCTTCTCCAGCTCGCGGATAAGCTCTTCTTTCTGTTTTGCCTTTGAATGGTAAGCTGTCAACGCCAAACCGTAGGCTGCAGCGACCCCGATTAACGGAGCGCCTCTAATCTTCATGGTTTTTATGGCTTCAGCCACGTCGCCACAGCTCTTAAGTTCCAAAAGTTCTGTTTTGTGTGGAAGTTTCATTTGGTCTATTGTTAGGACCATTCCATTGCGCCACATTATAGTTTGCATCCGGCGTCTCTCCTTTTTGTACGCTAACCGTTTATGCCAGTAATAAGTATAAATCTTGTTTGACACATGCAAAAGCGATGGTGAATCAAGTTTGAAGAGGAGAAACCTCCAAATTCTTGTTGAAAAGCTTGGAACGCGTTATTCAGAGATTTTGGGCATAAACCTAAAAACCAAAAAGGAGGAGGAAATTTTCAAGTGGTTTTTGGCGTCGATACTTTTCGGCGCGCCCATAACTGAAACTTCCGTCATAAAAACCTACAAGTGCTTTGAAAAACACGGCGTATTAACTCCAAATAAAATTTTGAAAACCGGCTGGGATGGCTTGGTGAAAATTCTTGATGAGGGAAGTTACACGCGTTACGACTTCAAAACTGCTGATAAGCTTCTCGAAATAATGCGGAATCTGACTGAAAAACACGATGGAAAATTAACCACTATTTATGAGGAAGCCCATGATAACGCAGATCTAGAAGGGAAGCTTAAAAGTTTGGCGAAAGGCGTTGGCGACGTTACAGTAAGTATATTCCTGCGAGAACTCCGCAACATTTGGGAGAAAGCCAAACCAAAACCAACGAGCCTCGTTGTAATGGCGGCTAAAAATCTTGGAATAGTTGATGAGAGAGCTTCTAAAGAAATATCGCAACAGCTCGAGGAGTTTTGGACTGAAAACGCCGTTGCTGGCAAGTCCTTCATAAACTTTGAGACCGCGTTGCTTCGTCTAGGCAAAAACTATTGTAGGAAGGGAAAATGCGCCGCTTGCTTTGTTAGGATGGATTGCAAACGTCGTGTTATGGGGGCTTAATGTAGGTTACAACTTCTATCGGGCACTCTTCCGAAAGCTTCAGTCGCTTCCTCCATTCATCGCCTATGGCTATAAGGGAGAAAACACCTGAAATTTCAGCTTTCGCTTTGCGCACCAAATTGACGAGCGCTGCCTGTGTTTCGCCGGTTTTAATCATATCATCCACTATTAGGACGCTGTCTCGCTTCTTAATGGCATCTTTAGGAACATAAAGCGTCATCGTCACGCCGGAATCTCTTAGCACATAAGTTTCTTCAAGAAACTCTTTGACGCCAACTTCTTTACTTCTTTTGGCTATAACAAGGTTTACGCCTAAAGCGTTTGCCACCATTGTTGCCAGAGGAATTCCGTCAACCGCTGCAGTGAACACCTTTGTAACCCGTTTTCCAGCAAAATTTGCTAGGGCGTGATTAGCCGCCTGCTGGAGAATGTTAAAATCGCCAATAATCTCGGTATTGTCAAAATAACCCTCCTCGTTAAACCTTATCCTGTTACGGAGTTCGTTCTCTAAACCAACAAACTTTGATAAGACTTTCCAGAGTTGCTTGGCTCTGGCGGTGTTAGGCAAAACGTGTCCCTTGGCATATCTACTTAGAACGGTTACTGGTAAGCCTGTTTTCGCTGACAACTCGCGGTATGTGATGTTTCGTTTATATTTGGCTGTTCGAAGAAGCTCTATGGTCATTAAGCGCAGTTTCAATTCTTCTGCATGTGTGCTCATCAGACTCCCCCCATACACATGGATTAGTTAAATTTCAAAGCGTCTACATCTTATTCTTTCCTTCTCAATTTATAATTTCCGCTCGAAAATCAAACGGTGGCAAACAAAACGTTTTTTATGGCGCCTCCGCTAAAACCACCTCAATAGAATACTCAAACCTGTCCCGAAAAACTGTTAAGCTGACTTTTTCACCGGCCCTTTTCTTGTGGATTTCACCTAAAAGCTTCTCTATACGGGTTACGGGGACGTCATCTAAAGCCAGTATTATGTCACCTGCCAATATGCCCGCATCATGCGCTGGGCTTCCCTCAACAACCCTAGTAACTAAAACGCCTTCATCTACTGGTATGCCATAATAACGGGAAATCTCCCTTGTTAGGCTTAAGCCCATGATCCCTAGCCACGGGCGCGCGTGCACTCCTTTTGTTACTATTTCGGTTGCGCACTTTTTAGCCGAGTTTATTGGAATGGCGAACCCTATTCCATGAGCATATGGGATGATTGCCGTGTTGATGGCGACAACCTTGCCACTAACATCTACTAGGGGTCCACCACTGTTTCCGGGGTTAATGGCTGCATCTGTCTGGACAAGGTTTTCTAGAAGCTCATTTTTAGATTCTATTGTTCGATTTAGAGCGCTTATAACCCCAGAAGTTATTGTGGGTCCACCAGCCAAGCCGAAGGGGTTGCCGATGGCGTAGACGCGCTGTCCAATCCTCAACTTGTCAGAGTCTCCAAGCTCCGCGTAGGGCAAGCCCTTTCTGTCCACTTTGACAACTGCTATGTCGTGGATTGTGCATGTTCCAAGCAGACGTCCATTCAAAACCTCGCCATTCCAAAGAGTGACGGCTATGCGTTCGGCACCTTGAACCACATGGTTATTCGTCAATATGTGTCCTTCACTATCTATTATAGTTCCAGAACCCATGCCCTTAACTGGGAAGACTTGGTAAAATATGTCCTGAATTAGCCTTATCGTGCTAATGTTAACAACACACTTGCTGACTTTCTCCAGAACATCCAAAACCCTAGACTCATCATTATTAGCCGCCAATTTAACCGCCACCGTTAAAATCTCCTTAATAGGCTTTAAACCCTTCCCTCCAATCATGTTTTTGTTCTTGATTGAGAGTTAATGAGCAGAATAACCGCGGTGGCTTGTGTTATAAGAACGTAGGCTATTACTGCCAAGTATGGAATTTTTAATTCCACCATCAAGCCATATACCGCCCCGCCAGCTAACATGCCAACACCATAAGCTGTGTTGAAAATGCCGTAGGCTGTTCCTCGCAGAGAAATTGGGGCAAAGTCAGAAACAGCCGCGCGGTAAATGGACTCCTGCATCCCTAAAACTAGACCGAAAAATGCTGCGGCAACGATGAGCATCGTTAAGTCTGCGTTAGCCATGGCAAAAAATGTTGGAACAACCGAAAGAATGAACGGCAGCATCAAAACCTTAATTTTGAACTTGTCATAGCCGAATCCTGCAAAAAGCGCTGTTGGCGCGTCCACCCCTTGTATCAGCGTATATATTAAGGGCACAATCCACAACTGGTTCGCCGGCTTTAAGATCTCCGTCGCCTTAAAAAGTATAAGTTCAAAGGGTATAAGCCCAACAGTGTTTAGCAAAACAGCCAAGGTGTAAACATAGAAGGCTTTCCCAAGTTTTTCTCCACTTTTTTCCAGCTTAACCTCTACTTGCTTAGAGGCTTTTCTCCAGCCAACTTTCCTAAAAGTGTAGGCTAGAAATGCTATTAGCATAATGAAAGGTAGCGCCAGAAGGTTAAAGGTTAGACTGTAATTGTTGCTGGTGTAGAACATTAAGCTTGCCACGGCAAGGGGACCTAAAATGGCGCCTATTTGATCTAGGAGTTCGTGGATTCCAAAGGCTTTTCCGGTGCCTACTCCTCGGCTTACAATTGATAGCACCGCGTCTCTTGCCGGCGACCTTATGGCTTTTCCAATCCTTTCCAGAAGCACCAGAATTATTGCTATTTCCCAAATTTTCGTCACCCCTAAGAGCGGAATTGATGCAATAAGCCCGTATCCCAAAAATATAAAAAGCCAGTAAGCCCTCGTTGTGTCTGCAAGTCTCCCGCTTACAAGTCTTAAAGTGTATCCCAAAAACTCTCCAAATCTGCCGAAAAAAGCTATGGCGAAGGCGGAAGCTCCCAGGAACTCTAGGTATGGTGTAATGATTCCCCGTGAGCCTTCATAGACAATGTCTCCCATTAGGCTTACTATTCCAAGAAGGAGGATAGCCACGTAGGCATTTTTAGCGTTCACTAAGCCTTGTTTCATATAGTTTCCTGCTGAAAATAGCCCTTTAATTTAGGGTGAAGTTAAAAGTTTCGCTATCTTCTCAAGCCACTCCCTATCCTTCTCGTCAAAACTTTCGTACTTCTCGCTGTCAACGTCCAAAACCGCCACTACTGCGCCTTTTTCATCAAATATTGGAACGGCAATTTCAGACTTCGACCTTGGGTCGCATATAATATGCCCCGGAAACTTGTGAACGTTTGGTACAATGATGGTTTTTCCAGTTTTTGCGCATTTACCACAAACTCCTGTATAGGCTATTCTGGCACATGCTGGCGGTCCCCGTGAAGGTCCTAGTTCCAGCCACTCCTCCTTTGGAATGTAAAATCCGACCCAGAAATAATATGGAATTTTAGCCTTCAAAATACTACATGCAAGGGTCATTCTTTCAGTAAGAGATTTTCCCTTCATTTTTTCCATTATTATGTTGAAGCATTTATCGTAAATTTTGTCTTTCTCGTGATGTTCCATATTTCCCACTTTATGCAAGCAAATTTAAAACACGTTTTGATTGGATAAAGCTTTTATTGATGCTCTAATTTTAGTTTGGCAATGCCCGGATAGATGATGTGAAATGGCTTTGCAAAAAGGCGACTTCATTCTGCTAGACTATATGGCAAAAGTGAAAGAGACCGGAGAAGTCTTTGACACGACTATTGAAGAAATAGCCAAAAGGGAGCGCCTATACAAGGAAGGCGAAATTTATGAGCCAAAATTGGTTGTTGTAGGCGAAGGTTGGGTCCTTAAAGCTTTAGATGAAAGTCTAGCAAACATGGAAATCGGGAAAACCGAAACTGTGGAAATACCGCCGGAAAAGGCCTTCGGAGCTAGAGACCCGGAAAAGGTTAGGCGGGTTCCGCTCAGGCACTTGACGGCCAAGGGCATAACCCCAACCCTCGGAATGCGCCTCGAATATGACGGTAAAATGGCAACCGTTAGAGCCATTGGCGCTGGACGCGTTCTTTTAGACTTCAATCCTCCATTAGCTGGAAAAACCCTTGTTTACGAAGTTACGGTCAAAAAGAAGCTTGAAACACCTGAAGAGAAAATAGCCGCTCTAATCCACCGCAGAATACCAACAGTTGAAGCTGAAAAGTTCAAGTTCACCATTAAGGCGAAAAACGTTAGCATCGAAATGCCTGAAGAAGCGTTTTACTTGGAAGGGATTCAAGTTGCAAAACGTGGCATAGCCCTAGACATTCAAAAGTTTTTCCCAGAGATAACAGCCGTCAAGTTCACGGAAACCTTTAAGGCGGAATCAAGGGCAAAAGCTAAATAACCCCTGTTATTTTTGCGATTTTTTCGCATTCTTCAAGGCTTAGGTTTAACTTGTTAAGGATTGTATAGCGTTCAGGCCTAATAGAAGAAGCCATAAATAAAGCTCTAACCAGCTCGTCTTTCGCTAACCCCAGTTCATAAGCGTTTGTCGGCGCTCCAACTGTCTTTAGAGTTTCCTTTATGCGTTTCCAGTCTGCACCATGTAAATAAGCCATAGCAATTGTTCCGACACCGCACTGCTCGCCGTGAAGGGCTTTGTTCGGTTTTATCATATCTAAGGCGTGGCTGAACAAGTGTTCCGAGCCGCTACATGGTCGGCTGCTTCCAGCAATGCTCATAGCCACTCCACAGCTTATTAGGGCTTCAAGAAGCACGCGCAGTCCCTCCTCGTTCTCAGGTTTTATGAGGCTGGCATTTCGCATCACAAGCCTCGCACTCATTAGAGCTAGGCTTGCAGCGTACTCCCCATAATACTCGTTCCTGTCGATACTTGCAAGTTTCCAATCCCTCACAGCTGTGAACTTTGCAACGACGTCCCCGCAGCCGCTTGCAATAAAACGATGAGGCGTCTGTGCAATTATGTTTGTGTCAGCTATTATGGCTATTGGGGCTTGAGCCATAACAGAAAAAGGTTTTTCAAGGCCCTTAACCGACGATAGCGGACTTGCAACTCCATCGTGGGAGGCTGTTGTAGGAACACTAATGAATGGCACCCCTCTGCGGGCTGAACTTAGCTTTGCCACGTCAATTTTTGTTCCGCCGCCCACGCCAAAAACCACTTGAGGTTTTAGCGTTCTAATTTTTTCCTCAATTGCTTCCACATCCTTTATAGTGGCTGACTCCACAATGTTTGTTTGGGCTTTAACTCCCTCTTTTTCGAGGATCTCCCCAACAATCTTCCCGGCGATGTTGTAAGTTTTCTTTCCAGTAATTATTAGGGCAGATTCCGTAAAGCCTAATCTTCTGGATATTTCTGCAGTTTGTTCTATCACGCCTTCTCCAACAATAACTTCTCTTGGAAGCTGCATCCAATGGCGTTTTAAAGGCAAATTAACCACTTATCTGGTTTTTCCTTAACATGATATGAATGTATCACTTAAAACCCTTTGCACAGAAGCGCTCGAACTCAACGATTTTTATAACAATTTTGAATTCTTCTTATCAAATTTATTAAAATCAAAGTCTAGGTAATATTATGGTTGACA
>JAWCQV010000005.1:0-17122 GCA_038869575.1 Bathyarchaeia archaeon
GCACATCCCAAACTTAGGCCTGTGGATTCCCTCGTTGATGGCATCTTTTTAGCAGGAGCCGTTCAGGGACCAAAAGATATTCCAGACTCTATTGCGCAAGCTAGCGCCGCAGCCCAGAGGGCAAGCATACTCATGTCTGTTGGAGAGGCTGAAGTTGAAGCGATATCAGCAGAAATCAATGAAGACTTATGCAGTAAATGCCTAATTTGTCTAGGTATGTGTCCGTTTAACGCGCTGACCTTTGAAGAAGACAAGGTTAAGGTCCTTGAAGCCCTATGCAAGGGGTGCGGTGCTTGCTCAGCAGCCTGTCCAACCAAAGCTATCAAAATGAAGAACTTCACCGACGACCAAATTTTCGCCGAACTTAAAGCCTTTTCAATCTTACAGGAGGCATAATGAAGATGGAAACGCTTGAAGGCATGGCATTTTTAAAGAATCTTAATTTCAACATCTGCATGCAGTGCGGCAGGTGCAGCGGCATATGCCCCTTATTCTCAAAGTCGCACCTAAATCCAAGAAAACTTATGCTTGAAATCGCTTACACAACAACATCCATACGCACATATCCACCACTGAACATTTATGAAAGGAGCGACATCTGGGACTGCACTACATGCTCTACATGCTCATCCTACTGCCCAAGAGATGCAAAACCACTAGACGTGGTTATCGAGTTGCGTTCAATCTTCATTGAACGCGGAAACATCCCGCGCACATTAGCTGACGTTTTAGAAGCCGTTTACAAATATGGAAACCCTTGGGGACTTAATCCAGCCAAAAGGACTGATTGGGCGCAGGGTCTAGATGTGAAATATGCCAGTTCGCAAAATAGGAACAACTTACTCTACTTTGTTGGTTGTGCAGCGTCCTATGATACTAGAGCTCAAGAAATAGCAAAGGCGATGGTTAAAAATCTGAACACGTTGGGTGTTAATTTTTCAATACTTGGAAACGAGGAAAAATGCTGCGGAAACGAGGTATATTCCCTTGGGGAGAAGGGACTTTTTGAAGACTTGAAAACTTACAATTTAAATCTTTTCACCAAATATAATGTACAAGAAGTAATTGTAACATCACCACACTGCTACAACGCCCTCAAAAACAAGTATAATTTGAAAGATGAGCCATCGGTAAAACATTATACGCAGTACTTCGCCGAATTAATAGACATAGGCAAACTCGAATTCTCAAAGAAAATCGAAAAAGTGGTAACATATCAAGATCCGTGTTTCTTGGGCAAGCATAACAACATCTACGATGAACCGCGGAGAATCATCGAAAATATTCCTGGCGTAACCTTCAAGGAGTTTAACAAATCACGAAGACAAAGTGTCTGCTGCGAAGGAGGAGGAGGAAGGATGTGGTATGACATTCCGGGCGGGCGGCTGGCTGAAAATCGTGTAAAAGATGCTGCTGAGATGGGCGTGGAAATAGTTGCTGTGGCCTGCCCCTTCTGCCTTTTAACCATCGAGGACGCCATAAAAACAACAGGCAATGAAGGGAGGATCCAAGTAAAGGACATAACAGAGTTGATAAGCGAGGCTCTATAGGTGGTTTTGCTATGATGGCGAAATTTTGGAGAATTCCACTAGATATCGAGAAGGTTTCAAGACCGAAGGCTGAAATCAGCATATTAAGAGATCAGTGTAAGGGTTGCGGCTTCTGCATCCAATACTGCCCCAAAAAAGTTTTAGAGGAATCGAACGAAATTAACGCCATAGGGGTTCATCCCCCAAGAGTTGTTGATGAAAAAAGTTGCATATTATGTGGCTTCTGTATGGTAGTATGTCCAGACTTCGCAATATTCGTTAAGGAAAAACAATGTAGGGATGGGTGTTAGATGGATGATAAAAAAGGAGTATTAACTGGCGTGCACTTTATGAGCGGCGACATAGCATGTGCTGAAGGTGCTATCGCAGCTGGGTGTCGATTCTTTGCTGGATATCCAATAACTCCTGCAACGGAGATAGCTGAACACATAGCAGCCCGAATGCCAAAAGTTGGCGGAATCTACATTCAAATGGAGGACGAAATAGCCTCAATAGCTGCTGTAATAGGCGCATCTTATGCTGGTTTAAAGGCTATGACAGCCACTTCTGGACCTGGCTTTAGCCTAATGCAGGAGAATATAGGCTTGGCCGCTATGACGGAAGCCCCATGCGTTATTGTTGACGTAATGCGGGGAGGACCAAGCACTGGACAGCCAACCCTTCCGGGACAGCAGGATGTCATGCAGGCTAAATGGGGTTCTCATGGCGATTATGAAATTATTGCTTTGGCGCCTTCTTCTGTTCAAGAAATGTTCGACTTGACAATTGAGGCTTTTAACTTGGCTGAGGCTTATCGCGTTCCGGCATTGGTGATGGCTGACGAGGTTGTTGCTCACATGTGGGAAAGAGTGGTGATTCCACCAGCTGAGGAGATAAAGATAGTAAACCGCAAAAAGCCCAACGCGCCGCCAGACAAATATATGCCTTTCATGCCCGACGACGACTTGGTTCCACCAATGGCCTGTTTTGGCGATGGCTTCCGTTTTCATGCAACAGGCTTAACCCACGATGAGTATGGCTATCCACGCACCCAAAGCTCAGAAGCTCAAACAAGGCTTGTGCAGAGGCTCTGCGACAAGATAAGGAAGAACGCCGACAAAATAATCCGCGTTGGAGAACAAATGTTGGATGACGCTGAAATAGTAGTTTTTGCCTACGGAATAGTTGCTAGGGCGGCTCTAAGCGCCGTAAGAAAGGCAAGACAACAAGGCATAAAAGCTGGACTTATACGCCCAATAACCCTCTGGCCTTTCCCAGAAAAGCATGTGGCGAGGGCTGCTGAAAAAGCCAAAGCCATAATTGTTCCGGAAATGAACTGCGGACAAATGGTGCGAGAGGTTGAAAGAGCTGCAAAAGGAACCCCTGTTTTCCACATACCAAAATTAGGTGAAGAGCCGCACACACCATCAGAGATTCTCGAATTCATAAGGAGGCATGGCAAATGACAGAGGCTGTTGAACAGCACCCCTTTTCAAAATATTTGAGAGCTGCCATGATGCCCCACATATGGTGTTCCGGATGCGGAAACGGCATAATACTTAACGCCTTTGTTCACGCGCTTGACGAGTTGCAGATAAACCTTGACAAGCTCGTCGTTGTTTCAGGGATAGGCTGCATTGGAAGGGCTGCCGGTTACACGAATGTGGATTCCTTCCACACAACCCATGGGCGCCCCATAGCCTTCGCAACTGGTGTTAAACTTGCAAACCCAGAGCTGGAAGTTGTCGTTATAAGCGGTGACGGTGACCTCTTCGCCATAGGGGGAAACCACTTCATACATGCTGCTAGAAGAAATATTGGCATTAAGGTAATATGCGCCAACAACTTCAACTATGGAATGACCGGCGGACAAGTAGGACCAACAACACCATTAGAAGCCTTTACAACGACAACGCCTTACGGGAATATAGAGCATCCCTTCAACTTGGTCCATTTGGCAGCAGCAGCTGGCGCCACATATGTAGCAAGATGGACAACTCTTCACGTGCGGATGCTAATAATGTCCATAAAGAAGCTTCTGCAGAGGAAAGGCTTCTCCTTTATAGAGGTTATATCGCCTTGCCCAGAGATCTATGGACGCCGGAACAAGATGCGAACAGGACTCGAAATGATGGAGTGGTTTAAGAAAGCGGCAGTTATCGCCAACTTTTCAGACCCAGCTAAGGCTGAAATAAACTCGGAAAGAATAGTTGTCGGCGAATTTGTTGATACTCAAAAGCCAACCTATGAGGAGCTGTTTCACAATAAAATGGCGCAAATAATGAAAGAGGAAGGAATATAGGTGAAGTACTATGCGTGTTGAAATCAGATTTGCAGGTTTTGGCGGACAAGGAATAATTAAGTCTGGAATTATGGTGGCCGCAGCCGCGTGTATATACAGCGGAAAGCACGCCGTACAAACACAATCTTATGGACCAGAGTCAAGGGGCGGAGCATGCAAATCTGAAGTTGTAATAGCAGACGATGAGATTGACTTTCCAAAAATCACCGAACCGGATATTTTAGTGGTAATGTCCCAGCACGCCTACAACGAGTATGCGGAAACCGTGAAAAAGGGAGGAGCAATAATCCTTGACCCAGACATGATCCCAAACGAGAGGGAAATTGAAGGCGTAAAAGTTTTCAGAATCCCAGCTACAAGAATGGCTGAGGAGCTTGGAAGAAGAATAGTTGCAAATGTCGTCATGCTTGGGGCTTTTGCAGCAATAACGGGGATGGTGGATAAGGAAGCCTTGAAAGAGTCAATTAAGGCTAATGTGCCAAAGGGAACAGAGGAATTAAACCTAAAAGCCTTCGAAATGGGATACGAATACGGCAAAAAAGTTGTTGAAGGCTAACTTTGCTCAACCTTTTGCAGTGGCACTTGTAATTGAGCTACTTGTGTTAGAAGCTTAGACTTCCTAACACCAACATGGCGGAGGGGAACGATTTTCCTCGCCTCATTGTAAATGTCTGATGCTATTTTCCCAAGAACCATTTCTTGAACAAACTGGTCCATCGTAAGTGTGGCGCTTTTCTCCTCAACTATTTTCGCCATAATTTTGCGTATAGCATGCTCCTGTGAGGTCTTTATCCTTGAAAGGGTGAAGGCGCAAACCGCCACTCTAAATCTGTATCCATCTTTTGTTGAGACGTTAAAAATTCCATCAACCTTTGTAGTTCTTCGCCTAACAAGACTTCTAAGGTAGTCCCTTGAATATTCATGCCCCTTAAACATTGTGCGTGCTGTTTTACCTTCTAACTGTGTTATTTGGAAGTACAATTTTAGGTACTGGTGGGAAAAGTCTCCAGTGATATCGTAAAGCGTTGCTTCCATAACCCTTCCAACGAGTTTTTCTGGCTCGTCTGCTGGTATCGTACCCAACTCAACATTTCCGAAGTATGGCGGAGCAACAGCTGTGTACCATGCTTTGCTGCGCCATTTATCCCTCACTTTTTTCGATGACAAGGCTGACCTCCATTCTTAATAGCGAGAAAAGTCACATTACGAGGGTATTAAGCTTTACCTTTTAGGCTCTATTTTTTCCAAGCCGCCCATATATTTTCGCAGAGCCTCCGGAATAACCACTGAACCGTCCGCCAGCTGATAGTTTTCCAGTATAGCCACAATGGTTCTTCCAGTAGCCAAAGCCGTGGAATTGAGTGTGTGAACAAAACCCCTCGGCGGTTCCCCATCTTTTTCCCTATACCTGATGTTCAAACGTCTAGCCTGATAATCAGTGCAGTTGCTGCATGAAATTATCTCTCTGTAGGCCCTTTGCGCCGGCATCCAAACCTCGATATCATATTTTTTAGCAGCAACTGTTCCAATATCGCCTGTACAAACGTTCACGACGCGATATGGCAAGCCGAGTTTTTGAACAAGATCTTCAGCATTCCTAATAAGCTCTTCATGGAACATCCAAGAGTCTTCAGGCTTGCAGAATATGAACTGCTCAACCTTGTTAAACTGGTGGGTTCTGAAAATCCCTCTCGTGTCCTTGCCGTGAGCACCAGCCTCTTTTCTAAAATTTGGGCTTACACCGACAAACTTGATTGGAAGGTCCTCAGCTCTTAAAACCTCATCCATAAACATCGCCGCCATAGGATGCTCTGAAGTCGCAATTAAGTATAGGTCCTCATCTTCAATTTTGTAGAGACTATCTTCGAAGTCGCTGAGGGCAGTAACACCCTCATAAGGTTTGCGCCTCATTAGAAATGGAGGTTCTATCGGCATGTAGCCCTTCTTAACCATCTCCTCCAACGCGAAGTTTAGCAAGGCTATGTCAAGTAGTACGCCCTCCCCTTTAAGGTAGAAAAATCTTGCTCCAGCGATTTTTCCAGCCCTTTCAATGTCCATAATGTCTAGGGTTAAGCCAATTTCAATGTGGTCTTTAATTGGAAAATTGAAGCGCGGTATTTCTCCCCAAGTTCTTACAGTAACATTGTCGTGCTCATCCTTACCTACTGGAACAGAATCATGTAAAAGGTTTGGGAGTCTCATAAGATAGTAGCGCACTTTCTCCTCGTATCCGCCTACCAGCCTCTCCTGATTCGCTATTTCTTTGTCTATCTCCTTAGCCTTCAAAACCATTGGAGCGGTGTCTGCACCCTTCTTTTTTGCAGCCGCTATTTCCATTGTTATGCGGTTTCTCTCTCGCCGCAGATCATTAAGCCTTGTTAGGTGCTGACGCCAAAGCTCATCGCATTTAATCAGCTCATCTAACATCCGTATAAATTCAGGTTCGCCTCTTCTTTGCAGGTTTTCCCTCACAAATTCTGGTTTTTCTCGAATTAATTTTATGTCAAGCATTTTGAAACCATCTATCCAAGTTTCCGCGCAGTTTTTAGAGTTTTCTCCGCCAACGATGTGGCGAAAAGCAGATCATCAATTGTTGCAATAAGAGTTTGAAGCTTCCGTCTACATTTTATACGTGTAACAACACTTTTGTCTTCCCTTTTCGTTTTAACAGACAAGCCAACTGGCACTCTAAGGTTGTCTGGCGAAATGGCTGTTGCAACTGCCTCTGCGATTTCAAGATTATCATAGCTTATTATAATCTCAGCTTCCAATCTCTTCCCCAGCCAACTGCTTGCCAACAAGTTCATTGACAAGCCGTATGAAAGCTTCCACATTCTCTATTGGAACTTGGGCGCCTGCAGCTACGTTATGTCCCCCTCCTTTTCCCCAGCATTTTTCGGCAGCTACTTGCATAATTTGTCCGAGGTTTACGCCTTTGTAGGCTACAGTGTCTATGGTTCTTGCTGAAACTTTTACAATCCCCTCATCCTTGACGTTTGCATAAGCGATGAGGGGTTTTTCGGGGTTTGGAAGGCTTGTTGTGAGAATTGATGATATGGCGCCGACGATCTTGTCGTCTATAAAGTCTTCCCCGCAAACAACGTAGATACTTTCCATCTCCTTTATCCTTTCAGGTTTCTCCATAATCCAGCCTAAATACCTATTAATTGTCCGCCTATAATCCTCAAGGATTTTGCTAGCTTCTTCTAGGGCGACCCCTCTGTCACCCATGCAAACCGCCACGCCAACAGAAGGCTTGTCCATTCGCCCCGTGGCATTTAGCAGAACAGCAAACTCCCTTCCGTCTCTGAGCGGCGTCCAAGGTTCTTCTTTGCTAAGGGTGTAAACGTACCCTATAAGGTTTGATATTTCATAATGCAGCCCCTTTGAGAGCAGATACTCCGCCAGCGCCGAGCAGAGCCTCCTTTTTTCATCTTCTGAAAGGTCCCTTAAAGCCCGCCACTTATCGCCATATTTTGGCTTTATATCAATGCTTGCCAGAAAAGCCAAGCTTTTGTCTTCTTCTCCGCTAATGCCCGGAATAAACGGGTTTGTTGTAGACGCCAAAGTTTTGTGGATTGGACGGGTTTCCCTCCCGAAAAATATCAAGTCCTTCTCGACTGTCAGCAACCCTTGGCCTTTTGCGTCTTCCACAATTTTCTCGTTAAGTCCTCCAAGCATTCTCTGGTCATACTTATCTTGTAAGTCCCCAAGTGCCCCAACGACAGCTATCGGAGCCAAATCCATATTCACCTTATCAATTGTTTTAGCCACAAAATAGGCAACTCCAGCACTGCTGATGTCTCGTGCCCCGTCAATGCCATGCAAGTGTGGGTTGACGCATGGAAAATCGCCACTCGGTTCTCCGCTGAGCTGATGGTGATCTAAAACAACAACTTTTATGTCTTTGGCTTTCTGCCTTAACAAAATTGCATAATCACTTCCAAGGTCTGAGAAAATAACAGTTTGAGGCTTTTCCTGAAGTATTTCCGCCACCAGTTTTTCGTCAACCCACTGAGTTATCCTAACGCGGAATCTCGCGTCAAGCCTGTAAAGGGTTTTCCCAATAATGCCGGCAGCGGCTACGCCATCGGCATCCAAATGCGAAAAAACATGAAAAAAACCATCCTCTTTAACCGCTTCCAAAATAGTATTGGCAGCATCTGAAACGCCGTCAAAGAATCTCGCGATTTGTTTCTCTTCCAACACCATTTCCATCACAATTTATTTCACGCTAAAAGAATTTAACACGATTAACTCATTGAGCGAGGGGCTTAGGTTTAGGCTATTGATGCTATTTTCGGCTCATACTTCCAGTTTGGTGGCAAAACACCCTCCCGCTTATAATATCTTGCAAGTTTGTGAATCTTCGCCTCCACGAGCTGCAAAGCCCTCTTATTGTGCAAGTCTTTCCTATGTTTTTCAAGATGAGCTGAAAGCCTAGCAGCCTTCTTAAGCAGGTTACCGAGGTCTTCAGGTATTGAGGGCGCAAGTTCAGCCTCCTTGAGAATTTGGGTTATCGTCTTGCCAGTTAATGGTTTAACCAATGGAATGGCATACTGATCCCTTAGAATTGTTCCTATACGGCTTGGAGGATGGCCCTCCCTTGCCAGTTTAATGACTAGGGCCTCCACCTCTTCTGGTTGATATTTACACCAGCTTGGAGGACGTTTGCTAACTGGTCTGGTCACGTGGGATTTGCCCTTTTCCTGCTTCGGCATATCATTATCCCTTTTAATTCTGTAAGAGCGAAGTTAGACGGATATTTAAGACCTTCGATGTTCGTTCACACTTAAATTTACTTGAAAAGCGATTAAAACATTCGCTCTAAACTTTTAGGCGTTTATACCATTTTGCAAACTTCCGGAAGGCTCTTGCTCTATGGGAATACTTGTTCTTTTCACCAATACTCATTTCAGCGAAGGTTTTCTGACTGTTAACTGGCTTAAATATCGGGTCAAAACCAAAGCCGTATTGGCTTTCCCTTCGCAGCTCTCTGGTTATCTCACCCGCAACTTCGCCCTTAAAGCATATCGGAGTATCCAGTTCTCCGGAGAAAAACGCCACAACCGACTGAAACTTCGCTTTCCTATTCATGCCTTTCTCCATAAGTTTCAATAAGCCTTCGTTACCTATGGTCTTGTAAACGTAGGAGGAGTATGGTCCCGGAAAGCCGTTCAAAGCTTCAACGAATAGTCCGGCGTCTTCAACTATAAGGGGGAGACCACACTGTTTGAAGGCGTGGACGGCGCTTGCTTTTGCAATTTCTTCTAGGCTTTCGCTTTGAATTTCAAACGTTTTGACTCTTATCATGCCGACGGCTATTTTGTAGCGGCTTAAGACTTTGCGGGCTTCGTTGAACTTGTTAATGTTGTTTGTTGCAAAAAATATTACTTTGCCTTTCAATTGGAAGCTCATGGCGGTTCACGTTTCTTTTTGGCTCCTTCGGCGGACACGCTGAAGTATTTTTCCCAATTAATCTGCACGATTTCTAAAATGTTTCCGTCGGGGTCCGTAAATGTGGCTTGTTTTCCACCCCAAGGCTCCTCATGCAACTCTTTGACAAAATTCACATTCTTGCTTTTTAATTCGTTGTAAGATTTTTCAACATCATCCACTAAAAACTCTACTGAAGGCGAAATTGGGGCGACATGTTCTCCTTTCTTAAGTTTTGGAATTAGCCCGATTTCGACTCCGCCGCACTCGAAACCAACATAGCTTGAATATTCATATTTCTTTTCCAAGCCCAGAATTCCCTCATAAAATTGCGCTGCCTTCTTCAAATCTGAAACGTAAAATGTTACGCACCAAACGGTTTTTATCATGTCCTACTCGCCTCTTCTTTCGGCTATGTAGCGTCCTCTTCTCTCTATTTCCCTTATTTTATCTAAAACGTTTTTCACTTCCCTTTTCTCTAAAACGTTTGCGTAACCTTCAATTATGGCGTCGAAACATTTTTCAGCAAACTTGAAATGGGTGCTTTGTAAAGCTCTTTTCATAAGGTGTAAATCCACGCCTCTTGCCTCGAGCTCCCGTGTCTTTTCGCCAAGCCCAAAGTCTACAAAGAAAATTTTCCCTTCGGGAGTTTTAATCATGTTAGATGTTGTTAGATCGCCGTGAATTATCCCCTCTTTGTGTAATTTACCAATTAATTCGCCTATTTTACAAGATAACACCAGCCTTTGGCTTTCGGAAACTTTGGCTAGCAACTGTTTTACTTGCTCCCCTTCTATGAACTCCATTATGATTGTGGCGTTTTTCGCGTCGACCAGATAAATCGTTGGTGTGGGCACGCCGGCTTTTTTCGCTTCATGCATTAATTGAGGCTCATGGATTGTTCTGTAGGCTCTTATCTGCTCGTCTAGGGCTGAAACCCTATACTTTTTGGGCAGTCGCCTCTTCATTATCACTTTTCTGCCATGCCAATCCGCAAGATATAGACATGCCTCAGCCCCTTTTTTAATTAGCTTTGGCTGGCTTATTTCATCCAAGGAACCTCAACCTCTTCGAGCCGCCATCTCAACCGTACGAAACTCTTATGAATTGGCGTTATCATGCCGTGGGTGAAAGCTAAAACACCAGTCCAAGCTATCATGGCGCCGTTGTCTATGGCGAACTGACTTGGCACAACACAGAATTTGGCGTCATGCTCCTCAGCTATTGCCTTGACCATTTCCTGAAGCCTTTTGTTGGCGGCTACACCACCCGTTAACAGAACCTCTTTCTTTTCCGTGTGGGCTAGAGCTCTTTCCGTAACTTCTGTTACCATGGAGAAGGCTGTTTCTTGGAGACTAAAGCACAAGTCTTCCAGTTTACTTTCACCCTTCTTCAGCAAGTTAACTGCCGCCGTAAGCAAGCCACTAAAGGACATGTCCATGCCCTTCACGGTATATGGCAGTGGAATAAGCCTCCGCCCAACCTTCGCAAGTTTTTCCACAACAGCCCCAAAGGGTTCACCAGGCTTTTGCCTTAGTCCCGCTTCTCTTGCAAAAACGTCCAGACAATTTCCAAGGGCTATGTCCAATGTTTCGCCAAAAACCCGATAACGTCCAGAATCAAAAGCCGCTACTATGGTATTGCCGCCAGAAACATAAAGCGTAACAGGGTCAAGGGCGCCAGTTTTCAATTTGCCAACTTCAATGTGTGCCACGCAATGGTTGACACCAACCAAAGGAACGCCAAGATAAGATGCTAAGGCTCTTGCGACCGTAGCGCCGGTTCGAAGGCATGGACCTAAACCTGGACCTTGTGAGAAGGCTATAACCGTTAGGTCTTTAGGTTTTATTTTGGTCTTTTGAAACGCCTCCTCAAGAACCTTATTTGCGACCTCAGCATGGTGCCGCGCTGCTTCCCTAGGGTGTATGCCACCTTCTGGAGGCATGTAGGCGCTTATCACGTTTGCCAAAATTTCCCCTTTAAAAGTAGCTATTCCAACGCTGAAGTCGTCTGCCGTGCTTTCAATGCCTAGACAATAGCCCTCTTTTGTTCTTGTAGGCATCACCAAGTCCCCTTTTCACCTAAATCATTTTATCTTCGGACAAACAATAATTTATTCGAGAGTATCTATATATTTACGTAGAAACGGAGAGGGAGATGCCTAAACACAACGATTTGGAGCAAAAGGCTCTTCAAATAATAATGAGCTCTGGAAATGAGGGCTTACCCCAGTCTGAGCTGTGGAGGAAACTCGGAGCCAGCAGCAGAGAAGGCTCAAGAATAGCTCTTAAACTTGAAAGCAAAGGCTTAATACGCCGTGAAAGGGAACTCCGCAACGGAAGATGGACTTATAGGCTTTATCCAAAAAGGCTTCCGGCGTCGATAGACTCAATAGCCGACTGCCCCTGTATGATGTGCCCGGATATGTCGAGATGTGGACCAACGGGCACGATAACACCGCAAGGCTGTGAAAAACTGACGGACTGGCTTATACGGTTGGCGGAAGGTGAGTACAAAATATTAGGTGACAGCTAGTTTTGCCTAAAGCATGGATACAAGAACGTAAAAGAGATTATTACTATAGAAAAGCAAAAGAAGAGAAATACCGCTCAAGGGCAGCCTATAAGCTTCTCCAAGCCGCAGAAAAATACCATTTTATTAAGGTTGGTGACGTTGTTATCGATTTGGGTGCTGCTCCAGGCGGGTGGACACAAGCAGCAAGGAAAATCGTTGGTCCAAAAGGCTTCGTTTTAGGAATTGACGTAAAACCAATTGAACCGTTCACGGAAAGAAACATTAGAACAATTATAGGTGACATAACAGAACCTGAAACCACAAGGCAGATTTTAGAGATACTGCCTAGAAAAGCAGATGTCATCATTTCAGATGTCTCGCCGAACATTTCTGGAATTTGGGAACTCGACCACGCCCGACAAATAGACCTTGCACAAAAGGCGCTTGAAATAGCCCTGGAAACCTTAAAGCCGAGTGGAAACTTTTTCGTTAAAGTTTTCCAAGGAGACATGCTAAACGACTTCATTAAGATGATTAAACAACACTTCGAAGATGTGAAAATAATAAAGCCTAAGGCAAGCAGAGCAAAAAGCTCGGAAATTTTCATTCTAGGAATACATTTGAAAGGTAATGAGCGGTAGAGCTAAATCTACTCAATGTCCATTATAAAGAGGTGAAACCTTTGAATATAATTGCCGCTGACTCTTCGGCTGCCATTTTAAATGAAAAATTTGAACCCGTTTACATCGTGGCTACGGCAGCAGTTCTGGTTAAACCACCCTACAGGGAGCCAAGCGAGTGCTTGGCTGAGCCTGTTTTCGCAGATGCAGAAGAAAGCCACGAAGTTATAGTTCGAGAAGCTGAGCTATGCAAACAGTTAGTCGAAAAAGTAGGAGCTGACGTTGTACACCTTGACATATCGCTAGGGGCCATTTCCCTCGAACAACTTTCACCCATACAGTTTTCAAACCTGAAAATTTCAAGCAAGGCTAAAAGCAACCTAATAAAAATTCTTCCAAGGCTAAGAAAAATTGCTGGCGAAATAACACAAAAATATAGTGTTGAAACCTTGGCAATAGGAAAGGATAGCATCCCTGTAAGGGTGGCGGAGCTAACTGCGGGAGCCCACGCCGTAATATACGCATCTGAAAAAGCAGTAACAGAAAAAAGTTCATTAATGCTTGGTCTGCCGCTTAAATGCCAAGCAAAATTCAAGGAAAATATGGTTTACGTCAATTCTTTGACAGCTGCAGAACATGACGTAAGGGGCTACGCAATCGACAATAGAGACACCCTAAAAAAGGTTAATATTATAGAGATTTTAAATCCTGTTGCCCGGGGATTTCGAACATTAAAGATAACCCCTGTAAGGATCTAAAATGATAGGTGAAATTAAAGAAAGCCAACAGATACCGGTCAGCGAAGCTTTATTAACCGTTGTTGCAAGTCTTTTACTTTCACTTTTTTTGGCAGGATTAATCGCTGGATTAAATTACGGCATAGCGATGGTTATTGCAGAACTGCTTATCGCAGTTGTTCCCTTAGGCTACATGCTTTCAAAGAAAATAGACATAAAAAAATACATTAAGTTTGAACTTAACCATCGAAACATTCTATTAGGCATAGCCGTCGGCTCACTTCTCGTCTATTTTGATTTTCTCATAATGTTCGCATTAACATCTCTATTTGGTCCAAGCAAAGCTGTCGAAGAGAGCAATAGAAGAATAGCTGAAATGACCAGCTCTATTGATGGAATAATTTTTGTTGCTGCCACCTTAATCTCAGCAGGAATATGTGAAGAATTCGCTTTTAGGGGCTTTTTGCAAACTGCCATAAGTGGAAAGTATTCGCAATGGACAGCTTTGGTCTCATCCGCCTTTGCTTTTGGGCTTCTTCTTCACTTCGACCCTCAAGGAGTTTATACAATAGCTGCGTTTCTCATAGGACTTGTGTTGGGCTTTGTCTACCAATGGCTTCGTTCTTACACCGTTTGTGCGACAGCCCACGCAACATTGAATGTCATAATCTTAGCATTGTCATTCATTCAACGATAAACTCCAGTGCTTATTTTTGTGACCTCTAGGCTTAGATCTAGCGCCTTTGGACTATCAGTTATCTCTCCAAGACTTATAACGTCTACTCCAGTTGAAGCATATGTTAAAATGTTCTCAGCTGTTATTCCCCCACTTGCCTCCAATAAAACCTTCCCTAGAAAACCAGCTTTCTTCAACTTTTCTATAGCCTTTTTTATTTGATCTGACGAAAAATTATCTAGCATTATTATGTCCGCTCCGGCTTTCGCCGCCGCCAACGCCATCTTAACATTAGATACTTCAACTTCAACTTTCTTGCTGAAAGAGGCTTTTTCCTTGGCGGTTTTAACTGCTTTCTCAACACTTCCGGCGATGTTAATGTGATTGTCCTTTATGAGGATCATGTCGTCCAAGTGAAGTCTATGAGTGTCGCCTCCACCAACGGAGACTGCCTTCTTGTCGAAGTACTGGAGCCCGGGCGCTGTTTTTCGTGTACATGCAACTATCGTTTTGTATCCCGCCCTCTTGACTTTCTCAACAAGCTTCCGTGTGGCTGTGGCTATGCCGCTCATTCTTGAAATAATGTTCAGTAATGCTCGCTCGACAGCCAATATTGTTCTGGCGTCGCCGTAAATTTTCATCAAAACCTGTTTCGGCTTTATTTTCTCCCCATCTTTAGTTAAAGCCTCAAGTTTTAAGCCTAGGCTTTCAAGAAGCACTTTTGCCTCCTCTATTCCAGCAATTACACCTGCTTCTTTGGCTATTACCTCAGCCTCCGCCATGCAACCTTCTGGAACTATTAGGGTTGATGTTATGTCACCTTGTCCAAGGTCCTCTGCAAGCATTCGATGGAGTTTTTTCTCCAAAATTCTCTTAGGCAGGAACATAACCATTAATTTCCCTCATATGCCTATAAAATTTTGACTATCCAATTAGAAATGCTTGGTTTGGCAACCTTTAAAGATTTTAAACTACTCCATAAGTTTTACACCGTCAAAGGATAAATAATGCCTTTTGACACTTTTGAACTATGCGATTAATGCTAAGCTGCACCGAGCTTGGATTGGGGCATGTATCGAGGCTTGTGGCTTTAGGGAGGAAATTAAAGACGAGAGGGAATGAACTTTTCTTTTTCTCGGGTGGACGTGCTTATAGAATTCTGGAGAAGGAATTTGAAAATGTATATTACTGCACCCCCGTAGGTTGGTATGAAAATGCTTATGGAGTGATTGTTTCCGCGTCTATTTTGAATATTTTGTTTCCTTTGCCAGATCTCAACGCAGAAAGCGGAAAGCTCAGAATTAAATTACCTAGCGGAATAGAAACAATATATCGCTATTATGACCTTAGGCGGAGCATTTTGAAAATCAAACCTGACGTTATTATTTCAGATAGTGATTTGCACGCGTTGCGTTTGGCATGGAGATGGCATTACCCATCGGTATATATAGCAAATGTTATTCGTCCAAGCTACAGTTTTTTTCCATTGCTTATTCTGGGCGAAAGATTTACTGAACGTTATGTAAGAAGCTGTTCAAAAATAATTGTTCCGGATGTCCCCCCACCATACACTATTTGCGAATACAATTTAGGCGACTTGGAAGATATCGGAGTTGCGGATAAAGTTGAATTTGTCGGAAGCTTTGTTGACGTTACACCAATTAAAAAAGGTGGTGAAAGTCACATCTTCGTTCCAATAAGTGGACCGGTTGGAACGAGGTCTCGTTTGAAACGGGTTATTATTCCTGTTTTGAGCCGTTTAGAAACAGAAAGCATAGTCAGCCTCGGAGAATACGGCGAAAAAAGGGTGGCAAAAGTTGGGAGTTGCACCATATACACGTGGCTTTCACCGCGAGAGAGAAGTAATTTTATGGCAAACGCGAAACTAGTAATTTTTAGCGGAGGGCATAACACCTGTTTTGAAGTTATAAAGTATGCGAAACCAAGCATATGCATCCCAACTCAGCCTGAGCAGCTTGCGAACGCTAAGAAACTGCAGGACATGTGTTGTTCTGTAATTGTCAAAAACAAGGATAAGTTAGCGCAGGCTATTCGTGAGATGGAGAAAAGCATAGATTTTTACAAGAAAAACGTGCAGAGACTAAACCGGTATGCCAGCAAATTTAAAGGCGTTGACAGAGCCGTGGAAATAATAGAAAAAGTTGCACAAGAAGGGTGGAAATGAAAAGGAGCTTACTGGAGAATTTTACGCTTAATCTCGCCTTTCGGTTTTTCCTCCTCGAATATTATGGCTTGAAATTTATAGACTTTCGTACCTTTCATGAGCCAGCAGTCTGGAGGTAGTCCGGCCTTTACACAACATTGGCAAAGGAACTCCTCTTCATCCCAGTTCCATTCCACCGGCACTTGTGGCAGAAGAAGCCCCTTATAAATTCCTCTTTCAACAATCAATCCGTCCACACCGACTTTGATTTTTGATGGATACTCGTTTGGTTTTTCAACTTCAACCAGTTGCGGCGGGGTTAGAACACTTACCTCGAAAACAACTTTTTCCAACTCGCTTAGGGAAAGGGGATAAAATCTCGGGTCTTGGGTTGCTGAGCTTATGGCGGATTCTATAACCGCTTGGGCTAATGGTGCCGTTGGATAAGGAAGTCCTATGCATCCCCTGAGTTCCTTTTCTCCATTTTTGACACTGTTTATTGTTACGAACACTCCGCAAGGCTGCATCAATTTTTCAGGTATGCCCTCTGGGACGCGGATGCGCTTTCTTGTTCTTAGATATTCTTCTACCGCGTTGCGGGCAAGCCTAACGAGAATTTTCCCCTCTTCTAGGCTCAAATCGAAAGACAAATGCGCTTATCCTCGGTTTAATAGGCTATTTAATTTTAGTTTTAGAACTTTATTGATTCTTCGCGGGTTCCATCCTTTGTTATGAATAGGAAGTCTATGCCGTCACCGCTCATTATGTCCCTGCTTATGGCGGATTTTATCGCTCTAATGACGAGCTCTCTGCCCTCTTCTATGCTTAATCCTTCCTTGTAGCTTTCTTCGAGGACACCCATGGCTATTTCTGTTCCAGAGCCTACTACGGCGAACTTGTCTGGTATAACTGAGCCTAAAACATCTAACACATAAAGCGAAGCGCCTTCATCATCTATTCCTCCAACAATTGTTTGGGTTATAAGGGGCGCCAGCCTATTGGAAAATAGAAGGTTTGACATGAGTTTGGCGGCTGATCTGACCGATATTGGTCTTCCAACGTCCATGCCATACAAGTTTGCATAAGCTTCCACTTCACGTATCAGAATCTGCATGTCTGAAACCAGTCCGGCGCACGCCGCGCC
>JAWCQV010000006.1:0-16888 GCA_038869575.1 Bathyarchaeia archaeon
TGTGTGTTTTGATTAAATGTTTCCTTTCTCGCCTTATTTTCCATATGTCTTTTCTAGCCTTTTTGATGGTTTCCGCCGCCTCCGTCTTACTTACATTAGCCGTGTCATTTAAGCTTAGAAGCTTTACAATGTTTTGACAGTGTTTTGGGTTGTCCTTTTCAAGTTTTTCTATCGAGTGCATTAGTCTTGTGTAGTCTATTTTCTGCCTTTCAACTATGGCTTTTAGACAAGCATAGTTTTCAACAATGTTTAGGGATATACTGGATAAGTAGTGCACCGTTTCAGCAAACTTTCTAGAGTTTATCATTGAGTTTGCTCTTAAAATTGTGCCTTGCATGAACGCGGTGTTAAAGTAATAGTTTAAGCTTGTTCTAACTTTGAAGTGCAGGTTTTTTAGTATTTGAGATTTCCGTTTAACGGTGAAGCTTAATTCGTCCCAAACAGCTTTGAAGAGTTTCAGCTTTTCTTCAGCCGCTATTACATTCACATCATTTAGTTTAGCCATTACTATATAATCGTTAAAAATTTCTGACATGCCAAGCTTTTCTGCTGCAATTTCCACTTTTTCTAGGAAACGGCTGTTTGAGAAGGGTTCGAGAGTTATTTCCAACAGTACACGCAAAATATTTTCCATAGCAACAACGGCGAAGAGATGGGCGCTTAGATAGTCGCCTTTTGCATGGGCTGAAGTTGCACGGCTCAGGTATACGTCTGATTCTATTATGTGGGTTTCTGTTCTTATGTCAACTCTTTCAGGTGAGCCATAAAACTTCGCCATTGAAAGCTTTGTATTTGTCAAAGTCCAGTCCCTATCATATAGGATTTGGACTTCGTAGAGCTTTTGGTCAAATTTCGGGTGTATTGGACCTTGAATCAAATGTTTTGGAACAAAATTTAAGTCTAAAAAAAGGTCGCCAACGGAGACCCTTTCCACGTACTCGTCTTCTAGAGGATTATTGCTGAGGATTAGCAAGTCAATATCGCTTGAGGAAGTGGCGTCTCCGCGGCTCCAGCTCCCAAATAAGCCCATTCCAGAAATGGTTTCATTGGCAGTCATCTCTTCTACAATTTTCTTCAGCACCTTTCGCAGTTTTTCTGGAAGCTTCACCATTTTGGCACAGACTCTTCTGTTAAATTAGTAGCATGTATCATTATTCAAAATTTGTGAAGGGGATATTTTAGTCTAAACCATAAAATTTATATATTAAAACATTTCATTTGGATAGACGCGCGGGGCCGGATGGCGTCTTCTACTCCTATATAATGGGGAAATGAAAAGGGGACGGTTCTACGCAAAATCGAAGCGTGAGAAAATGAGCGTAAAAGAAGGCGGAACCCGTCAGCGCCTAGTTGACAAATGTCCAGAATGCGGTAGTACAAACCTTATCCACGATTACGATACTGGCGAAACTGTTTGCGGGGAATGCGGACTTGTGCTCCACGAGCAAATGATGGACAAGGGACCAGAATGGCGAGCCTTCACACAAGAGGAGAAAGCCTCAAGAAGCCGCGTCGGAGTACCAACATCATACTCTGTCCACGACAAGGGATTGTCAACAGCTATAAGCCAAGTCGACCGCGACGCCTTCGGAAGAAAACTTCCACTTTCAACACGACTACAAATGTGGCGCCTAAGAAAATGGCAGATACGCTCAAGGGTGCACTCTTCAATAGACCGAAACCTAGCACAGGCAATGGCTGAGTTAGACCGCCTCTCAGATAAAGTTTACATTCCACCACCAATCAAGGAGAAAGCAGCCGTAATATACCGTAAAGCCTTAGACAAGGGCCTAGTACGGGGAAGATCAATCGCAGCAATAGCTGCAGCTGCACTTTATGCAGCTTGTCGAGGAAGTGGAACTCCGAGAACTTTAAGGGAGATAGCAGAAGCCAGCTTGGTGGACAGGAAGGATGTCGCCCGCTGCTACAGGCTTTTACTTCGGGAGCTTGACGTACAAATGCCCATAGCAGACCCCTTAACATACATATCAAAAATTGCCGAAAAAACAGGAATTTCAGGTAAAACACAAGGACTAGCGATACAAATTCTACGCGAAGCAAAAACGAAACGTGCCGCAGCTGGAAAGGACCCCATGGGATTGGCTGCTGCAGCATTATACATTGCATGCCTACAAAATAATGAAAAGAAAACCCAAAAGGACATAGCCGAAGCCGCAGGAGTCACAGAAGTCACTGTTCGAAACCGCTACAAAACATTAAAAAGACAACTGAACCTAGAATTGCCAGACTAGCCCATTCTAACTTTCATTCTCTTCCTTTTCAATTTCCATAACTATCGGACCAACATACCCGCAGTCTTCACAAACATACTTTTTAGGGGTCAACCAATAATCAAGGCTGCTTGACAAATGAATTTTTGAACTTCCACACCTTGGACAGTATATTTTTGATGGACCCCGATGTTTCAGAGTCTTAAATACTTCACGTATGCCATGTAGGATTCCCATAGACTTACGCCTTTACGGGCTGAATTATTGAACCTCTATGTTTTCTTCCGGATATCCAAGCCTAATCAGGTATTGGCGAACTTTCTCACGGTGGTCTCCCTGGAGGATTATTTGACCATTTTTAGCCGTGCCTCCGCAGGCGCAGAAGCTTTTAAGTTTTTGGGCTAAGCCTCCAAGGTCTGCGTCCTTGTCGTTTATGCCTTCTACTATTGTTGTGGGCCTGCCAAACTTTCTTGTTTCAAATCTTATCCGAATCATTTGCTGTTCTTTTCCAATCTCGCCGCAGACACACAAGTCTTTGGGAAGCCCGCATATTGGACAGATATCAGCCATGACGCTCAACACTACAATGGCAATGGCTGTATATAAAATTTTCAAATTTATAATTTCAGAAATTCAATAAAAATAGAAGGGAAGTCGTCCACCGGAAAAGCTTTAATGTCAATCATACGGTTTTTTGAAACATGCGAGTTATTGTTATTGGTTGCGGAAGAATGGGCTCGACTGCGGCTGAAGACCTAGCGAAGAAAACGGACAGCATTGAAATTTTTGTCGCAGATAAAGACGCTGAAAAGGCAAAGGAAACTGCAAGGAAAATTGGACGGAGTAATGTTAAATGGCTTCAATTAGACGCCTCAGACAATAATGAGCTGACAAACACTTTGAAAGATTTCGATTTAGCTTTGGGCTTTTTGCCGCCAAAGTTTGGTTTCAGCCTCATGGAGGCATGCATCAAAGCAGAAAAGAATCTCGTTGATGTCTCTTACATGCCAGAAAACCCGCTAATACTGCATGATAGGGCTGCTGAAGTTGGCGTCACAATCGTTCCAAGCTGTGGATTGGCGCCAGGAATAAGCAACCTCCTTGTTGGTCATGCGGTTGCAGAACTTGACAAAACTCATAAGGTTCATATAATGGTTGGAGGGCTCCCAGAAACGCCAATACCACCTTTGGGTTACGTTATCACATGGTCTCCGGAAAGCCTAATTGACGAATACACAAGCAAAGCCCGAGTAGTAAGGGATGGCAAAATAGTCGAAGTTGAAGCTTTAGATGGCTTGGAAAAAGTCGAGTTTCCAAAGATTGGCAAGCTAGAAGCCTTTTACACAGACGGACTTAGAACATTGCTATACACCATTAAAGATGTTGAGGAAATGTGGGAGAAAACGCTGCGCTATCCAGGACACGCTGAAAAGATAAAATTACTTAAAGAATTGGGGTTTTTCAGCGACAAAGAAGTGATAATCGAAGGACATCCCATAACACCAAGAAAAGTCACCGCAAAACTTTTGGAGGAAAAACTTGCCAAACAAAACGTGAAAGACGTTGTCGTCTTGAGGGTTAATGTTTTTGGCATAAAGAATGGAAGGAAAACAAGCTACATCTTCGAATTGATCGACTTCTACGATGAAAAAAGTAAGACAACGGCTATGGCTAGAACAACAGCCTTCACTGCATCCATCGTTGCAAATTTAATACTCACAAAGGCTATCGACCTAAAGGGAGTTGTACCTCCTGAAAAGCTTGGCATGAACAAGGAATTATACAGAAAAATTATGGAAGAATTGGATAATAGAGGAATACGGATTGTAGAAAAGATATTTGTAAAATAGGCTATTTTTCAAACTTTATATCGCCGTTTAATCCAATTGTGATTGAAAAACATGCCCCTAACTAAAATTAAAAAGAGAGATGGAAGAATAGACGACTTCAACCCTGAGAGAATTAAAAACGCCATTCATAAGGCTTTTGTGGCCGTTAAACTTGAGGATGGAGAAAAAGCTGAAAGATTGACTCAGGAAGTCGTTAGCCTTTTAGAAGAGAGGTTTGAAGAGAGAATTCCATCAGTTGAGGATGTTCAGGACGTTGTAATAGAGGTTTTAGAAAAGAAGGGCTTTGATGAAGTTGCTTTAGAGTATCAAGCTTATAGGAAAAGGAAGGAGGAAATAAGGCGGTTAAGGGAAAGGCTCGGGATTGAAGAGCCTAAGTTGACGGTTAATGCGCTTGAGGTTTTAAGAAAGCGTTACTTGCGAAGAGACGAGATAGGAAACATAGTTGAAGACCCGGCTCAAATGTTTAGAAGGGTTGCAAAAGCTATAGCGAGAATTAACCATAGATACGGCGAGGACTCAAAAGAGAGCGAGGAAACCTTCTACAAAATGATGGCGAGACTTGAGTTCCTTCCGAATTCGCCGACGCTCTTCAATGCTGGAACAAAACTTGGTCAGCTCTCCGCATGCTTCGTTTTGCCAGTTGAAGATTCCTTAGACAGCATTTTCGAAGCCGTTAAAAACATGGCTTTAATCGAGAAAAGTGGCGGTGGTGTTGGCTTTGACTTCTCAAGGCTTAGGCCTAAAGGCGATATAGTAATGTCCACTAAAGGTGTAGCCTCTGGCCCGGTTAGTTTTATGCGGGTTTTTGATGTCGCCACAGAGGTTATCAAGGCTGGCGGCAAAAGACGGGGCGCCATGATGGGTATTTTGCGCATAGACCACCCAGATATTCTGGAGTTTATAACCGCAAAACAGCAGCCAGGCTTCCTTTCAAACTTTAACATATCAGTCGCCGTAACTGACGATTTTATGAAAACCCTTGAGGAAGATGGCGAATACTGGCTCATAAACCCAAGAAATAGAGAAAAAACTGGAAAGCTTAAAGCAAGAGAGGTCTGGAACCTCATTGCGAGGTCTGCTTGGGCAAGTGGAGACCCTGGCGTCATATTCATAGATGAGGTTAATAGGCATAATCCTACACCAGAAGTTGGGAGGATAGAGTCAACTAATCCATGTGGTGAGCAGCCACTTTTGCCTTATGAGTCATGCAATTTGGGGTCAATTAATCTTTCCCGCATGGTTGAGGATGGAAAAATTAATTGGAAAAGGCTTAGAGAAACTGTTAGGAACGCTGTTCACTTTTTGGACAATGTTATAGATGCGAACAAGTATCCGTTAGGTGAAATAGAGAGAGTTACGAAGGCGAATAGGAAGATAGGCTTAGGCGTTATGGGCTTTGCAGATATGCTCATCAAGCTGGGTATTCCTTACAATTCTGAACAAGCATTGGAGCTCGCAGAAAAACTGATGAAATTTATTGATGAGGAAGCCCACAAGATGTCTGAGGAAATAGCAGAAAATAGGGGTTCGTTCCCAAATTTTGATAAAAGCGTTTGGAAGGACAAGTATAAGGCTATGAGAAACGCCACAGTCACAACAATAGCCCCTACGGGGAGCATAAGCATAATTGCGGGATGTTCGTCCGGAATTGAGCCGCTTTTTGCCATATCCTTCATAAGAAATGTTTTAGATGGAACGAGACTTTTTGAAACAAACCCGTTATTTGAGATGATGGCGAAGGAAAGGGGCTTTTATGATGCACGTCTCCTCGAAGAAATAGCGAAAACAGGTTCTGTTCAAAAAATAGACAAGATTCCAGAAGACATCAAAAAGGTTTTTGTAACAGCCCTAGACATTGACCCGGAATGGCATGTAAGGATGCAGGCGGCTTTCCAGAAATATACGGATAATGCCGTCTCAAAAACCGTTAACATGCCTTATGAGGCGTCGGTTGACGATGTCAGAAACGTGTTTGAGCTTGCATGGAAACTAAAATGTAAGGGAGTGACTGTTTTTCGTTATGGAAGCAAGCCAGAACAAGTCCTCTACATCGGAGAAGTGAAAACCGCTGAAAAGAGATTTATTTCAGCAGATTCAGAGTATGCTGGAGGTTGCCCAACAAAAACCTGCCCATTTCCAGGATAAATGGTACGAGGTTTCAAGGTGATGCCTCGTGAAAACTTCGTTAGGATTTGTTAACGAAGAGAATATGAGCATGCTTACAGACCTTTACGAACTCACAATGTGCGCAAGCTACTTTGATAATAAGAGGCTTGAACCGGCCACCTTCGACCTTTTCATAAGGCGTTTGCCCCCGAACCGTTCATACTTTCTATTTTCTGGCTTAGAACAGGTCTTATTGTTTCTTGAAAAAATGAGGTTCACTGAAGAGCACATAAAATTCTTAAAAAGTCAAGGATTTAGAGATGACTTCCTTGAATACTTAAGGAATTTTAAGTTTAGTGGTGATGTTTGGGCTGTTCCGGAGGGCACTGTTGTTTTCCCAAACGAGCCGTTGATTAGGGTTACGGCCCCAATAATAGAGGCACAGCTAATAGAAACCTTCGTTTTAAACGCCATTAATCTTCAAACCACGATAGCTACTAAAGCCTCTAGGGTTATATGCGCCGCCAAAGGCAGGTCTGTGATTGAGTTTGGTTTGAGAAGGGAGCATGGAGCAGACGCCGGATTGAAGGTTGCCCGTGCAAGCTATATAGCCGGTTGCAACGGCACATCAAACGTCTTAGCCGGGATGATGTATGGCATCCCGATTTTTGGCACTATGGCACACTCCTTTGTCATGTTCTTCGACAGCGAAATAGAATCTTTCAGGGCTTTTGCAAAAACTTTCCCAGACAAGTCAACTTTGCTAATAGACACTTTTGACAACATTAGGGGCGCCGAAAATGCAATAATCGTCGCTAAAGAGCTTGAAAAAATGGGGTTTAGGCTTCGTGGTGTACGCATCGACAGCGGAAACCTTATCGAAATAAGTCAAAAAGTTAGGAAAATGCTTGACGACAATGGGCTCGGTCATGTGCAGATATTTGCAAGCGGAGACCTCGACGAGTATAAGATAGAAGAGCTACTGAGTGAAGGCGCTAAAATAGATGCCTTCGGTGTTGGCACACGCATGGGGACATCGGCAGACAGACCCTATGTTGACATAATCTACAAGTTATGCGAAAAGATGAACGATAAAGGAGAATTCGAGCCAATAATGAAACTAAGCGAAAGAAAAGCCACTCTTCCCGGAAGAAAGCAGGTCTTTAGGTTCAAGGATGAAAAGGGAAATTTCGTCAAAGATGTTATAGCCTTAGAAGGTGAAAAAATAGGCGGCGAGCCGCTCCTCGTCAAAGTTATGGAAAAGGGCAAATTAGTCTACGATTTGCCATCCCTTGAAGATATAAGAAAAAGAGCACTAAACAATCTTTCAAAGCTTCCAGAAAGGTACAAGAGGCTTAGAGGTGCAGCCAAATACCCAGTTCGGTTGAGCCCCAAGCTTAAGAGGTTAATAAGAAATTTGAGGGAAAAACTGAAAATGGTTGAGGGCACAAGTTCCACCTGAGAAGTGAATATATTTCTTTTTGGTTTTTAGCTTCAAAGTGTCATTAGAAGGTTCATAAAGATGTCCTAGGAGAAACATGAATTAACAAACACGTTGTGAGAAATATCATTCCAACGGCTAATAGCTAGTATTGGAAAATATCCCCTTCAGAATTGTAAAGAAAACAATATCTCAAATTAGAAGGAATTAAATTAAAAGGAAGGCTAAGCCTAGCATGACAGTGCGTTTTTGTCTTGGCAATTGTTGAAACCTCACTTGTTGCTAAGGCAACATCGATATAAGCCATCTAATGACCCTTTCTAATAAGCCAGCAAGCAAGCCTAGCAAGCCAAATATAAAAGCCAAAATTAGCAGTATTGCCAAGTAAACTATTATTGCAAGTATGGCAACTGCTAATGCGCCAAGCCATCCAGTTTCGTAAAAGCGCTTGATTAATAAGAGCCAGACAAAAATGCTCACGAGTAGTGTTATCCATCCGGGCAGTAAAACGGCGAAAATTATGGACAACACTGTTCCTAAAAGCGAGATTATGAAGGCATCCGAAAATAAGGCGCGCCTTTTGCCCACTACAATTAATCCTGCAATGTAGAGGACGACTGTCAAAACAAAAATTTCAATAAAGAACAAAACAAACGTGAAAAGAATGTTTAAGCCTTTCAATAATTCGGAGCCTTGCCACTCAGCACCTTTAGCGAGCAGAAGCGAGGCAGCTTTAACCAATAGATTCCAGGTCATTTAAGACCCCGGATATTAACATGGTTTAATATGTTAAAATAAAAAGTTTGGGGACAATTACTGTAAAAAGCAATCTTTCCTCTTGACTTAACTATTTTGTGATTTCTTCTACCTCTTTTCTGCCCTTTTCTAGCTCTTTAACTTGTTCTTCATCTTCTTTTAATAGTAGTGTTTGGAACTCGCCTGCGTGGGTTTTTTCTTCTCTGGCTATTTCCAGAAGCACTTTCTTAATGTTTTCATTTGTTGTCGCGGCTGCCAGCTGTTCGTAGAGATTTATTGCGTCTAATTCGGCGATTATAGCTGCTCTTAATATTTCGCAGTCCAGAAACTTCTTTTCAACCTTATCGACTTTGATTGGAATTTGAGACAACATTCCTTAAGTCACCCCCCGTTTAGTTTCTGCATTATCGTAGCGATATGCTATTGATATGCATTAAACCTTTCGCAAGATGCGAAAATGGCTGGTTGCCGCATTCCATTTTCATTTCTACCTTCCTCTAGTTTCAGAAGTGATTTACGGTGATGGAAAACCTAGAAAAATTGAGCGGAAAGATATGTTGTGGATTTTTATTTTACAGTTCTTCTGCTAGTGTTGTGAATAGGTCGTGGTGTTCTTCTTCATCTTCTAAGATCTCTTCAAATAAGCGAGCTGTTGTTATGTCATTTTCTTTTTCAGCTTGGGCTATTATCTCCTTGTATAGGTTTATTGCGTTTTCTTCATCCTTTATGTCTCGTTGTATCATTTCCTTAAGCGTCTTGCCGACAAATATTTCGGTCGGCTTTGTTGTGGGTGTTCCCCCCAAATAGACAAGCCTCTCAGCGATGGCTTCTGCGTGCTTCATTTCCGTTATAGCCACTTTTTTAAGTTCCTCTTGAACTGCAAAGCCTTTGATACCGCTCCATTGGACATGCTGCCACATGTACTGTATGGAGACTTGCATCTCTCTTGCGATGGCGTCATTCAACATTTCCAACAATTTTTTAGAAGCCAAAACTTTCACCTCCCTTTCAGTTTTGTTTGAATTGGTTTAAAAGTTTTGCCAAAATATGCGAAACTCTGCAAGAAAAATGGGAAATTTATGGCGTGCAATGTTGGGCTATCCGCCTGGTGCTCCATGGAATGGTACGTTTTTCCAGAGGATGTCCCACCAATCTTCTTCTGTTATTGTCTCGCCCTTCACGATGATTTCTAAAACTTCTTTTAGGAGTTCATGATGCCTTTTTTCGTCGGCTAGTATGGCTGTTAGGAGGAGCTTAACCTTCTCATTTTCAACTGTTGGCAGCATGTCGTTTATCTTCTTTATGAGTTCAGCTTCGATTTGGATATGTCTCTCCACAAGGCTTCTTTGTTTGTCAAGGTGTTCCTGCGCAAGTGCCTGCTGGGTTGTGGTTAGAAGCTTCAAAGCTGCGTCGTACATCTCAGCATGTTTTAGGGAATCCAGCGAAATTCCTCTCAAAACGCCTTTAACGGAGGGATTCCTGATGTTTTTAAGAGCTTCGTTAAGCGAATCGACAATTTCATTTTCAACTTCGATTTGTCGCTTTATGAAGGTTAAAAGCTCATCTTTTGAGGGCATTTCAGTTTCCCACTTATATTGAACTGGATGGACTATTTTAATGTCTATGTTAAGCCTTTACAAGCCTCTGAGCAATTCTCCGCCCAAGTTCTCTGCACTTTTCCAAGCCCGTTGCGTCCGGCGTGTACCTTATTAGCAATGGCGGTTCAGTAACGTCCATCTCAAACTTGTTCTTCAAAATTTCAATGACAAGCTTTGGGGCTTCACCGCTCCAGCCATAAGACCCGAAGGCAGCGCCAACCTTTCCCTTCAAGTTTATGCCTTTTACGGCGGCTTCCTCAAAGAGCATCTTTATGTCGAGGGTTGTGTCATGGTGATATGTAGGAGCGCCAACAATTATAGCATCATATTCTTTTAATTGTTCTGGCGTTGCATGATAGGTTAACTCAACATCTATGCCTTGCACTGTTTTTGCTCCCTCAGCCACAGCCTTAGCCATTTTCTCGGTGTTTCCAGTCCTACTATAATAGAGGATTAGGATTTTCGACATATTACATCCACTACAGCTTATTTTAGTGCCTCTTCCAGTCGCCTATTAACTTCGTCCCAGTTGACAATTTTCCAGAAAGCCTCAATGAATTTGCCTCTGTCGTTCTTGTAGTCTATGTAATAGGCGTGTTCGAAAACGTCGAGAACCATAAGGATGCGGAACATTGGATAAACGTTCACGTTATGCTTCTCCACCTGCATTAACATCAGGCGACCGGTCTGCCTACAAAGGGTCAAAGCCGCCCATCCAGAGCCTTCAACGCTTACGGCTGCTTGGGAAAACTCCTTTTGAAAACGCTCAAAGCTTCCAAATTCTTCGGCGATTTTGTCGGCTAATTTTCCGCCGGGTTTTCCGCCGCCCTTGCCTGGCGGTGCCATGTTGCCCCAGAAAAGCGAATGTAATAGGTGTCCGGCAACGTTCCATGAAAGCTCTTTAAGTGTGGCTTTAACGTCTATGTCTATGTTCTCTTTTCGCGCCTTATCCAGCCGTTGGAGTATGGCGTTAGCCCCATTAACGTAGGCTTGGTGGTGCTTGCTGTGGTGGATTCTCAACTGTTCTTCGGACATGTATGGCTGCAAATCTCCATAACCATAAGGCAGCTGGGGCAAAACATACAGTTTAGCTTGCTCCATAACGCACACACCTCCATTTCTAACTTTTCTTTACAAACTGGTCTTTCGGGGCGCCGCAAACTGGGCAAACCCAGTTTTCTGGTAAAGCCTCAAAGGGGGTTCCAGGTTTTATGCCGTGCCCCGGGTCTCCGACCTCAGGGTCATATACATACCCACAGATTATGCACTCCCACTTTTCCAAAGCCTTCAACTCCTTGCTATTTTTCTGTCTTAATGTTGTAGCTTACTTTGACTCCGGCCCTTTCGAAGAGCTTTCCGACCGGGCAGTTTTCCACCGTCAGCTTGAAAATCCTCTGGACCGTGTCTTCTGGGGCGTCTGTTTTGACGGTTATGTTGAAGGCTGCTTCTGTTATTGTTCCAGCCTCTTCGGATTTTATGGCTTCAAGCTTAACCTCCAGGTCTTTGAGTTGGACCCTCATTTTCTTGGCCATTAAAGCGAAGATTGTGGCGAAGCATCCGGCATAGCTCATAACGCCTAGCTCGAGGGCTGTTGGTCCCATGTCTGTTCCAAGCTCTGGCGGTAGGTCTAGGCATACGCTGTGGGCTCTTCCATTGTCAACGGCTATTCGCAAGTCCTTTACAAGTTTGGCTGTTGAGCGAAGCTTTTGCACCAAACCATTTTCACCTCGCATAAAGAAAAGGGGTTTATTGGAGCTTTTTCTTGCAGAGGAACCAGTCAACGCACTCATAGCCCTCTTGCAAGCGTTTTTCAGCCTCCTCTTGCGTCGTGGGCGGCGGCACTATGACTGGGTCGCCTGGTCTCCAGTTTGCAGGTAGGGCCACTTTGTGCTTGTCGGCTGTTTGCAAAGCATCAATTAGCCTCAAAATTTCGTCCATGTTTCTCCCGACATTCAGTGGATAATATATCATTGCCCTAAGCTTCATTTCTGGATCTATTACAAAGACGCAGCGCACTGCTGCTGTTGTGCTTTGTTTGGGGTGTATCATGCCAAATAGGTTCGCAACTTTCATGTCCAAGTCAGCAATAACCGGGAACGGTATTGTTACGCCAAGCTTCTCCTTTATTGTTCTGACCCATGCAATGTGGGAGTAAACGCTGTCGATGCTTAACCCTATGAGTTGGACGTTGCGCTTAGCAAGTTCTGGATATATTTGGGCGAAGGCCACAAACTCTGTTGTGCAGACCGGTGTAAAATCTGCTGGATGCGAAAATAGGATGACCCATTTTCCTTTAAAGTCTGAAAGCCTTATCTTGCCGTGGGTTGTCACGGCCTCAAAATCTGGGACAACTTCGCCTAGACTCAAGAGAGGCTTTTTCTCCTCTATTTTTTCCATTTTATTTTATTCCTCCTACGATTTTAAACCGTAATCCTTTTATCTTTCGAGACTTATATGCTTTTCGTACAAAATTCGGCAAAAATCGTAAAGAATGGTGCGAAAATGGTAAAAAAGATTGCGGAAATAGACGAACTCGACCTCAAAATCCTAAAACTCCTGGAGGAGGATGGACGCCTCACCTTCATGGATATAGCCAAAAAACTAAGGCTGAGCGAGTCAACGATAAGGAAAAGGGTTCAGGCCTTAAAGGAAAACGGCGTGATAAAAAGGTTTACGGTGGAGATAGACCCGGCAAAAATAGGCTTAAACACTGTCGCGATAGTTGGCATAGATGTGGATCCGCCGAAATTATTGGAGGTTTCCCAAAAACTCTGCGAGTTTAAAGAAATTCGGTGTGTGGCAACATCAACAGGAGATCACATGATAATGACTGAAATATGGACAAAGGATGGACGCGAACTCACAAGGCTTATTTCGGAAAAAATTGGGCCTATTGAAGGCGTCAAGAAAATTTGTCCAGCAATAATTTTAGAGAAACTGAAAGGCTGAAACTGCCAGAGGATAGAGGTTTGAGCACCCATAGCCATCACCACGCCCACCATGTAGGGGAGTTTAAACGGCGATTTTGGGTTTCACTGGCACTAACAGTGCCAATTCTGCTTCTTTCAGAAATGATTCAGATGTGGCTCGGCCTAGAATGGATAAAAATCCCTTACCAGAAGGAAGTGTTATCCCTCTTATCCATAATCGTCTATCTTTATGGCGGGTGGCCCTTCCTAAAAGGCTTGTACCAGGAGGTTAAGGCTAGGCAGCCCGGCATGATGACGCTTATCGGCATGGCTATTTCTGTGGCCATGTTTTATTCGCTTGGAACAGTCTACTTCCCCATAAATGGCGAAGACTTCTTCTGGGAACTCGCAACCCTAATCGATGTTATGCTTTTGGGACATTGGATTGAGGCAAAAAGCGTTATGGGAGCTTCCATGGCTTTGGAGGAGCTTGTTCGCATAATGCCAACAACAGCCCACCTAATAAAAAACGGTGAAATCATAGACACGCCAGTCTCACAGTTGAACAAGGGCGACGTTGTTTTTGTAAGGCCCGGCGAAAAAATCCCGTCTGACGGCGTTGTTGTTGAAGGCGAGTCATATGTTAATGAGGCTTTATTGACTGGCGAATCAAAGCCCATAAGCAAGAAAGTTGGCGAAAAGGTTGTTGGAGGCTCAATAAATGGAGAAGGCGTCATAAAAGTGCGGATAGAACGCATAGGTGAAGAGACTTATTTGGCGCAGGTTATTAAGCTGGTTAGACAAGCTCAAGAAAGCCGCTCGCGGACGCAGGATTTGGCGAACAGAGCCGCCGCGCTCCTTTTCTACGTGGCGTTAAGTGTCAGCATACTAACCTTCGCAGCTTGGTCTTTTATGACTAGTTTGGATTTCGCCCTCGAAAGAGCTGTAACAGTTCTTGTTATCGCTTGCCCCCATGCTTTGGGTTTAGCTATACCATTGGTTGTGGCTCTTTCCACATCCATAACGGCGAAAAGCGGAATCCTCATAAGGGATAGGCGAGCCTTCGAAATGGTGAAAGACGTTGACGCCGTTGTTTTTGACAAGACTGGCACATTGACTGTTGGAAAATTCGGAGTCAGCGATGTTGTCTCCTTCATACCGGAAGACGAGCTTTTGAAGTTTACGGCTAGTGTGGAGCTAAACTCTGAACATGTAATAGCAAAAGCCATAGTAGAATATGCTGAAAGCAAAGGCGTCAAAATTCCACAAGCCAAGGGTTTTAAGGCTTTGCCTGGTAGGGGCGCCTATGGAAAAGTTGGGAAACGAGAAGTTTATGTTGGTAGCGTAAACCTCCTTGAAGAGTTGAAAATAGCCGTTGAAGACCCGAGAATAAGGAAACTGCAAGGCCAAGGCAAAACGGTTGTTTTCACGGTTGTGGATGGAAAACTTGCTGGCGCGTTCGCGTTGGCAGACAGCATACGGGAGGAATCCCGCGAAGCTGTTAAGAAGTTGAAGGAAAGCGGCGTTAAGGTTTACATGCTAACTGGCGATTCTGAAGAGGTTGCCCGATGGGTTGCAAAAGAGCTTAGCATAGACAGCTATTTCGCGCGGGTTCTCCCGGATAAAAAGGCTGAGAAAATTAGGCGTCTAAAAGAGGAAGGCTACCGAGTAGCCATGGTCGGCGACGGCGTGAATGACGCACCAGCACTTGTTACGGCGGATGTTGGAATAGCCATAGGCGCTGGAACAGATGTAGCCATAGAAAGCGCAGACATAATTCTAGTTAAAAACGACCCAAGAGACGTAGTGAAAGTCATAGATATCTCGCGCAAAACATATTCAAAGATGGTTCAAAACCTATGGTGGGCTGCAGGCTATAACATAATAACAATTCCAGTAGCAGCTGGAATCCTATCAGGTTTTGGAGTGACGCTTCCAGCAGCGGTTGGCGCAATAATAATGTCCTTCAGCACAGTTATAGTCGCCCTAAACAGTCAAACCTTGAGAAAGTATGAACCAGAGGAGGTGAAAGTTATTATGGCGAAGAAAACCCTTGTAAAAGACCCAGTTTGTGGAATGAAGATAGACCCAGAAACGGCGTTTAGCAAAGTTGAGCATGAAGGCCGCATAATCTACTTCTGCTCCAAAATGTGCGAGGAAGAGTTTAAGAAAAACCCAAAGAAGTATATAAAATAAGCGGCAAAGGGGATAAAGCTTTAACCAGAGATGCCCCTTACGTTTTTGACTGATATAATGCTGGTGGGCTGTTGGGCAAACTAGCCGAACTAAAACTTGCAATGGGCACATCCATATTTCTAGTGGCTTTCATATTTGCGCTCTTTTTGGCGGCGATAATGATAATCTTTCAATTCAGCCTTGTCTACGCTATAATAGGAACAGCACTATTCATACTCATCCAATATTTGATTGGGCCAGCAGTGGTGGCAAGTTCAACAAGGCTCCGCTATTTGGAAAGGGGAGAAAACCCTTGGCTTGAAGAAACCGTGAAAGAGTTAGCCGACAAATCTGGACTGCCAATGCCAAGACTGGCTATAGTGCCAGACGAAACACCAAACGCCTTTGTCTTTGGAAGAACAGCCAAAGACGCCACACTAGCAGTGCATGAAGGACTCCTCAAAAAGCTTAACAAGGATGAGATTAAGGGCGTAATAGGCCACGAACTGGGACACATAAAACACAAAGACTTCATTGTTATGACGGTGCTTTCAGCCTTGCCGCTACTCGCCTATTTAATTGCTCGGGCAACATGGGAAGCTGGAAGGTGGGCTCCAGCATCAAAAAAGAAGGAGGAAGGCAGCATTAAGGCAGCCTTTTTCGCGGTTGCAGTAATCTCTTACCTTGTTTACATTGTTTCACTCTTGTGCGTTATGGGCTTGAGCCGATTGCGGGAGCACTACGCTGACGCCTACTCTGCTTACTTAACTGGGTCGCCTAGAAGCCTTCAAAGCGCTCTAGCAAAAATTACGTATGGTTTATCGCTTTCGCCAAAACCACCGTCCGGTGCCAGAACCTTCTACATTGGCGATCCGGCAATGGCTAAGCTGGAAATATCCTCCATAATGGAGAAGAAGGCAGAATACGACTTAGACAAGGATGGAGTTTTGGACGAGCGGGAACTGGAGCTAGCCATGGAGAAGGAGGCAAAATCCACATGGGCTAAAATCAACACGTGGTTTTCAACGCACCCACCCACGTTCAAGCGAATATTGCTTTTGCGCGAAATTGAAGCGGAGATAGAAAGCGGAAGGTTCACCAGCGAAAGCATATACGCAAAAATCTAGCCATTTAGCTAATTTTTAGGCATTTGGTAACATAATTAAGGAAAAAAGTGGTTTCATCATTTTCCAAACTAAACTGGAATATTCCATCAATCCAGCATTTACCCAGTTCCAAAAGACAGCCATCTAGCTCTCTTGTTATGTAGACAAGCACGCATCGGGCCGCAGGTTTCCAACGTTTTAGCATGACGAAAGAAGCGATGGCGGTTTTAAGTCTTGCTGAATCAAGCTCAACCTTTGCGTCAAAAACAACCATCGGGTCAATAAACTTGCATACCTTCTGCCCGATGGAAATGTCGAATTCTATGGCATAACTTTTTTCGCCATTTTTCCAGACAAAGCATTTTTCGCCCCAAAAGACTTCAAAAGGCTTCTTGATGACTGTTCTTTCTTTTATGAGACGGTAAATGTACTCTTCGAAGGCGTAGGCTCGGAACTTTCCGAAAAACTGTGCAACGCCAATTTCAGACCTATTTGCCATTATTGTTTCATTAAATTGGAGGAAGTCTTCTAGGGCTAGGGTTTTCGTCCACCTTTCATATTGGGCGTTTAAAGTCTTCCCAAGCGTCCTCTGCTTTTCCCTTTTGCGGGAGCATAGCTCGTTTATGTAATCCATCGGCTTTTTTGCTCTCGTCAATAAAGGTCTCCAAAAGCGTTTTATCACAAACCGATTTATTACCTTCTTGGTTTAAGTGGAA
>JAWCQV010000007.1:0-16041 GCA_038869575.1 Bathyarchaeia archaeon
TATAGGGATAATGCCCGAAACCAAATCCCGAAGTTTATGGAAGCCTACCTAGAATGCCCGCTTGAAGTATGCATTGAACGCGAATCACGGAGAGCTGAAACCCGACAAGCGCCAAAACAAATCTATGAAAGAGCCTTGAAAGGTGAAGCGCCAACAGTGCCGGGAATAGGGCAACCTTACGAACCGCCAATAAACCCAGAAGTAACAGTGAACACCGCCGAGTACACGCCAGAGCAAGCAGCTCACAAAATATTAGAAGCTATTACTGGCAAATGGAATGGCGCTCAGCAAAATTGACATGGTTTATGAACTTTTGTAGCGCTGTTGAGAATGGTAACGTTTATAACTTTAATGTCTCATTCCTAGAAGACGCGAAGCGGAGAAATAATGGGTCACCGGAAACAGCACGGTCCTAAACGCGGTTCACTTGCCTATTTGCCTAGGAAACGGGCTAAAAGCATATTGGCTAGAATACGCTATTGGCCAAAAATAGAGGTTGAACCGCCGCGACTTCTTGGTTTTGTTGGTTATAAAGCTGGCATGACTTACGCCACAATGGTTGAAGATAGAAAACGTTCTCCAAATTTTGGTAAAGAGGTAATTCGCCCTGTTACCGTTTTGGAAACGCCGTCCCTTCTTATCTGCGCTATAAGAGCCTACAAGAAAACACCCTATGGACTGCAAACATTTTGTGAGGCTTGGATGGAGAAACCTCCGGAAGAACTTAATAGAATATTAACCATTCCAGAAAAGTTTAACACCGAAGAAAGTCTGAAAAAGATTGAGGCTAACCTTGACAAAATCTCAAACATTCGTGTAATAGCCATAACCCAGCCTAAACAATCGAGCGTGCCAAAGAAAAAGCCAGACGTAGCCGAAATAGAGATAGGCGGAGGTACGATTCAGCAACGGTTTGAATACGCAAAAAGCCTCTTAGGGAGGTCCGTGAGCGCCTCCGACGTTTTCAAAGAAGGGCAGCACATTGACGTAATCGCCGTCACAACTGGCAAGGGCTTCCAAGGACCAGTGAAACGTTGGGGTGTAGCCATACTACAGCACAAAGGTAGAAAAACCAAAAGAGGTGTTGCGACTCTTGGTCCATGGAACCCTCACCGGGTGCTATACACTGTTCCACGCGCTGGACAGATGGGCTTCCATCAGAGAACAGAGTACAATAAGAGGATTTTAAAGATGGGCAAGGATGGTAAAGAAGTAACGCCAAAGGGCGGCTTTATACGCTACGGAGTTGTCCGCGGACCCTACATGCTTATTGAAGGAAGTATACCTGGACCAGAAAAGCGTCCTATAAAATTGCGTTATCCAGCGAGACAGCCAAGAGAAGCCCCTGAAGAGCCTCCACAAATAACATACCTTTCCCTAGAATCTCCACAGGGCAAATAGGAATGGTGCAGTTTTATGGCTAAAACGGTCAAAGTCTTCGATCTTAACGGAAAACCCGTCGGAAAAGTAAAGCTTCCAGCAATTTTTGAAACGCCTATAAGGCCAGACGTTATAAAACGGGCAGTTCTAGCCATTCAATCAACAAGGTTCCAACCGCAAGGCAGAGATCCAATGGCTGGGAAAAGAACCTCAGCAGAGTCCAGGGGCGTAGGCTTGGGCATAGCGAGAATACCGAGAACTAAAGGACCTGTTGGGAGAGGCGCGTTTGCACCTGGAACTGTTGGCGGCAGACTGGCGCATCCACCAACTCCGGAGAAGAGGATTGCTAAACGAATTCCAAGGAAGGAGAAGCGTTTGGCCCTTTTATCAGCTATTGCCGCAACAGCTTCGAAAGAGCTTGTGGTTTCTCGAGGGCATTCCGTTGAAGGGTTGCCACAAATTCCACTAATCGTCACTGATGAGCTTGAAGGTTTAAAAAGGACGAAGGACGTTGAGGAAGCTCTCATAAAACTCGGGGTTCTCGCCGACCTGTATAGAGTTAAGGAAAGCATAAAGGTCAGGGCTGGGAAGGGGAAGATGCGTGGGCGGAGAACAAAACAGGCTGTTGGACCTTTAATTATTGTGGCTGAAGATAAAGGCTTGGGCGAAGCTGCAAGAAACATACCGGGCGTAGACGTTGTTACAGTTAAGAGTTTAAACGCCGAGGTTCTTGCGCCTGGAACGCATCCCGGAAGATTGACGATTTGGACAACTAGCGCCATCGAAACCCTTAGTAAGCTTTATTGCAAAGGTGAGGGCGCCTGATGGATCCATATGAGGTTATACTTTATCCGTTGATGACGGAATCCGCCAGCCTAATGGTTGAGAGAGAAAATAAACTGGTCTTCATAGTTAACCTAAAAGCAACGAAGGAAGATGTGAAAAGGGCTGTTGAAGAGCTGTACGAGGTTAGGGTTGATAAAGTTAACATTGTTATTACGCCTAAAGGGCAAAAAAAGGCCTTCGTTAAACTTCATCCGGACTTCAAGGCTGCCGATGTAGCCATAAAGCTTGGAATACTGTAAATTCAAGTGGTGAAAGGTAATGGGAAAAAGAATTCGGGTTCAAAGACGGGGTCGCGGTGGACCAACCTTCAGGGCCGCGACCCACAAAAGGGTAGCTCCAGCGTGCTACCCGCCAACAACAAAGGAACTCCTTGAGACTGCTATAAGAGGAATCGTTGAGGAAATCATCCATGATCCCGGTAGGGGCGCTCCACTAGCATTGGTAAGATTCGAAAATGGGGAAGAATGCTACACTGTTGTTCCAGAAGGCGTCTATACAGGACAACAAATACAAATGGGTGGAAGGGCAAACGTCGAAGTTGGCAACATCTTGCCGATTGGCAGAATTCCGGAAGGCACAATGGTCTGCAACATAGAACTTAAACCCGGAGACTGTGGAAAAATTGCAAAATCTTCCGGGGCGTACGCCACTGTTGTTGCTCACACGGCACAAGGAACCTTGATAAAGCTACCTTCTGGTAAAACTAGGTATTTAAGCGATTACTGCAGAGCCACGATAGGCGTTGTCGCTGGCGCTGGCAGAACAGAAAAACCGTTCCTTAAAGCCGGTGCAAAATTCCACTTGATGAGAGCCAGGGGGAGAAAATATCCGAGGACCCGTGGAAAAGCCATGGTTGCGGCTGTCCATCCGTATGGAAGCAGTAAACGAAGCGCGAGGAAAGTTACAACTGTTTCCCGGAATGCTCCGCCTGGAAAGAAGGTTGGGCTTATAGCGGCAAGAGGCGCAGGACGTAGAAAAAAGAGGGTGAAGGAAAGCGAGTAATCAGAAAGTTTATAGCATTTCATATAGAATTCAATGGTGATGGTCTATGCCAAGGGAATTCACATACCGTGGATACACGCTGGAACAGCTGCAGAGCATGTCGATGGATGAGTTCATAATGTTACTTCCATCAAGACAAAGAAGAAGCCTACATAGAGGCTTGTCTCCGGAACAGCGAACTCTGCTTGAAAACATAAGGATGGCAAAAGAAGCCATGCGGAAAGGCGGAGACGCCTCCATTAAAACCCACTGCCGCGACATGATAATTCTGCCTGAAATGGTTGGTTTAACGATTCATGTTCACAACGGCAAAGAATTCGTCCCAGTCGAGATAAAGCCTGAAATGATTGGGCATTATCTAGGTGAGTTTGCAATAACCAACAAGCCAGTCAAGCATGGAACGCCTGGAATAGGTGCATCTCGTTCGTCGATGTATGTTCCGCTGAAGTAAAAATAACAAGAATTATTGCTACCAAATCTTAGCGACACTTTTATGCTGTATAATCAACTCCGGAAGGCTTTTTCTCCGCCTCTTTTGCTGGTGGAATCTGTGGTAGCGGTATCGGAGGCGGTATGTTTAACGTTCTAGAAATAATTACACTTTCTACAAAAACTACGTTTGATATTGACTGTACGATAACCGGTGGCGGAGGCTTCTTATCCTTATAATCAGTGTAGATCTTTGTTATCTCGTCTTTACTACCAGCCACATAGGCTCTACCCTTAAGGCTTATTTGGGCAATTGAGGGGTTGTAGCTAACAGTTAAAACAAATGGTACCTCAAGCGTGTCATCCGACTTTTTCTCCACCTCAACAAGGTTAAGGTTTGTGTTTATCTGGATGGGCGGTATGGGCTTCCTTATATCCCAGAACCGCTCTCCAGAAACGTTTGTTATTAAAACATTTACTCTTATCATCCTAAACCATCTTACACTATGATTTCGTACAATTTAAGTGTGCTTATATCGCGTGAAGCCGCAGTGTCCGCAAGCATATCGGTCGCCATGGTCAGCCATGAAATATCCCGGCCCACAGCGTTCACATGTTGGGCGAAGTCTAACAATTTTTTCTCCATCAACTTGATAGATGGCGTGGATGCCTTTTTCCTCTTTTTTCCTTTTCTCCCTCTTACCCTTTTTCGGCGCCGCTTTTGGTGCAGCCTCTTCTGCTGTGGCTTCTTCGGTTTTTTCAGCCATCTACTCTTTTCCCTCTTCTTTCGGTTTTTCTGGCGGTATGTTTCTCTTTACAATGTATTCGGGCTCAATAAGCTTTGCGTGTTCAATGGAATCATAAACATTAGCCAGCCCGATGGCTTTTCGTGTACCAGTCTTTGTCTTTAACCTTTTAATGAAAACAAGGCTCGTGTCAGTCTTCAATAGTTTCGCTATAGCGTTTTTCACCTCTAATCTTGGAGGGGTGCTTCCAGTCTGGTTGTGGTCTACTTGGAAGACAACTTCCTTACGTTTCAGCAGAGGGTTCACGTTTTCAGACAATATTTTAACTTCCATAACCTTTCCCTTGTAGCGTCTGACTTGATACTTTTTCCCTTTATTTAGTCTTTCGTAACCTCCATAGCCTTTAATATTCTAGCAGCCTCTTCCTTCTTTTGTTTAGTAGCTTTAACAGCTACCATGCCCTCACGGGGCTGACCATAAACTACAAAAGAGTTTTCAGGCGCATACAAAATAGCACACAATGTCAGAAGATCTTCTTCCCCGTCAACAATAATTTTCATTCTTTGATCAGCCTCCAGTGCTTCTTTGATGGCATTTAAGGCTTCAAAAGTTATAGTTCCCGGAGGATTTTTAACGTGCTTTTCTACATCCGCCTTTAGCGGCACTGGAGCAATATCCTTGCGCATAACTCGGTTATCAACGATCATAAGGTTTGGAAAGATACCATTTTCAGTCAGATTTTTTGAAACGGTGTCCCCAACTGAAATAATGCTTGGCGGTTTTTCTTCATCAACGATCTTCTTAAACTCCTTGATGGTTTCTTTAAAGGGGCCCCTGATTAAAGTGCCGAGGGGTTTTTTAAGTTTCCTCCGAAGCGCTAATGGTAATACATACGCGATGCTCATCTATCTGACCTTTAAGGCGTAGCGTCCCTTCTCCTTAATATTCATTGCTTGTGCGATGGCTGAGCCTTCAGGGTCGAATATTATAACAAGCCCGCTGAAGTCATCGCTGAGGGTTGGTGTCTTGCACTTTGGGCAAACGTTACTTATTGTTATTGTGTGGCATGTAGTGCATGCCTTTTCGCTCATTCTTTAGCTTTCTCCTTTTTCTTTTCAGAAACTTCTTTTAACTTTTTCAAGTCCTGGTCTATCCACTCTAACTTTCCAAGGAAGGGCTGCCTCGCCGTAACGCCTATTTTAGCCGAACCACCAACCCTACCGAGGGAGGCGGCTGTTATGCGTACACGAACTCTGTCTCCCGCTGCTAGTCTTCGGTTAGTTTCTTTTCCAATTAAAACCCCTTGTTTTTCGTCGTAAGAAATGAAATCATCCATTAACTGTGAAACGTGAAGCAAGGCGTCAACTGGCCCTATACGTACGAAAGCGCCAAAATCTGCAATTTCAATAACCTCACCCTCAACAACTTCTTGAAGCACCGGATAAAATGTTAAAAGTGAAAAGGTTACTTTATGATAGGTTGCACCGTCACCTGGAATAATTTTCCCTATCGGACTTACTTTAACATCTGTAGCAGCAATGACATAACCAAGAACTTCGTCCACGACACCCTCATATTTCGTTTTAACTTGTTGGTATCCCACCTCATCTAGCGGATTTCCGAAAGTTTCCGGCGGAATGCGAATCGTATCCTCCATAGTTATCAACTTAAACAAGGCTGCCTCCTCCTTCAATTTCAAGCCGGGACTTTTGCCTCACATAAATAACTGGCACATTTATATCTCTTAACCTCTTCCGAAGCAACTTATCATTGGTGAAAACAGGGCTTTTCCATTCATTTGCAACCCTCACAATGGCGTCATCCGGGGACTCCTCACCAAATTCTCCCGAATTCACGAACTTGCACTTTCCAGCAAGCTTCAAGGCGTAGGCTGCTTCTTTTCGTTTTTTCGGCGACCCTTTCATGGCGAGAGTTTCTAACTCCCTCTTAATTGGTGAGAGCAGTACAAATTCAACATTCCTCTTCAAAAGGTTTTTTAACTCCTCAAATATGTCGATTTTAAACTTTAAAGGGACAAAAAGTGCATTTGAGTCGAGAATAACTTTCAATTTTTCCTTGTTGGCTTTGGGATTAGGGTGGGGCGTCACTTTATCATTCCGTATCCTATTAATCGCCATCTTCCGGCGATCTTCCTGCTTATGGCAACCCTTGAGCCAGTGAGTGCGCACACGGGTCGCGTGAGCTTGAGTGTGGTCATTTCACCCTTAGCTGCCGCAACTTTTCCAACAGTTATAGCGGCGCCCACATGAAGCAATAAAGTTTCATCTTTACTTATGCTTTCAACTTTTGCAAGTTCCTTAGTTCCCACGGCCCGTTCAAGAATATAGGTTTCCAAATTAAGCTCTGTAAGAACTTGCGGAAGCACCCCCGCCTTCCCAACAATATTTCCGGTCAAACCGTCAGCCTTAGAAAGTGAGGGATCTAGTAGAGTGCCTACGCCGACTAGACCGCCACAGTGGGCTTCTTTGACGTTTCTCCCGCCAGCATGCAAACTTGTGATTTCGCTGGTGAGTGGTTTATAGACCGTTTTTCCCTCCTCCTCAATGCTTATTCCTGGGCGTAGCTCTATTTCATCCTCAACAGCAAACTTTCCTTGTAGAATTGTTCCACCTATAACTCCGCCCCTAAGTTTCTCTATCGGGGTGCCGGGTTTGTTAACATCGAAAGAGCGTACAACATACATTAGCGGTTGTTTCGTTTCATCCCTTTTAGGCGTTGGTATGAACTCTTCCATGGCCTGGATTAAGGTGTCTATGTTTACGGCCCGTTGAGCTGAAACAGGAATTATCGGGGCGTTTTCGGCAACGGTTCCTTTAACAAAATTTTTAATCTCTTCATAGCTTTTTCGAGCCCTTTCCTCTGTTACAATGTCGATTTTGTTTTGAGCTATTATAATGTTCTTTATCCCAATGATTTCCGCCGCAGCTAAGTGCTCTCTTGTTTGTGGTTGGGGGCATGGCTCATCGGCGGCAATGACAAGTATCGCCCCATCCATTATCGCTGCTCCAGAAAGCATAGTAGCCATCAAAGCCTCGTGGCCAGGGGCGTCGACGAAGCTTACAGCTCTAATGAAGGTAGTTTCAGAACTGCAGTGGGGGCAGATTGGCTCTTTCGAATAGTTTTTTGGCGGTTCACATTTTGGGCACTTATAGACCGGCATGTCTGCATAGCCTAACTTTATCGTTATGCCTCGCTTAAGCTCCTCGCTGTGTCTGGCAGCCCAAATGCCGGTTAAAGCCTGCACTAAGGTTGTTTTGCCATGGTCAACATGGCCTATCGTACCAATGTTTATTTCTGGCTGCCGTGGCAAGACAATGGCCTTTTCTTCGTTCATTATCTCTATTTTCCCTTTACAACCACAATTATTGAAGGATGTTGCCTTACAAGCTAATAAATATTAAGCACTTAATTCTAGCTTTAGGCTTTCTCTTCTACAATTGAAGGAGGCTTTTCTTTCGCCTCTGCAACCTTTTTAACCTTAGGCTTTTCGACCACCTTCATATTCACTTGAACAATTTCATCGGTGATGACGTTTCCACGAACCCTTTTTCGCCTTCGTGCCCCCTCATTTTGTGGGTTAAAGCCAACACCACCGCTTAGCACGACACTTCTCCGCACCCCACCATGCACATTAGGTCTCATTGGAAAACCATCCTTATCTGAACCACCGGTAATCTGCACCTTAAAACCGGGCAAACCAACAACTGAACCATCTATAATGTCGCCTACCTTCTTTCCGATTAACGGAACTGCACGTGCATCTTCCAATTCAACAGTCCTTGAAGTCCCATCTTCAGGATCCGACACTATAACCTTGAATTTAGCCATCAGCGTATCTCTCCAGCGGAGATTATGAAGTTAAATCTCTAACTATTAAGGGTTATGTGAAAGTCGCCTAAACTATTCTACGTGGACTCTGTAAACGTCTATGTCCTCCCGCATTTCTGGCGTTAACTCCAGGAACTCCCTCACAGACCTCTCAATATCCTTTGACTGTGTCACATATCGTCCAACAACAACTATATCAGCGCCCTTATCCAAAGCCTCTTTTGCAGTTTCTGGAATTATCCCGCCAGCTACTGCAATTAAAAACTTCTTATCCTTAAACGTTTGCCTAAGCTCTTGGATAAGCTCTAACCCGATGGTTCTTCCGGTTTCCTCATCTATACCCCTATGAATAATGACAACGTCTGGAAAATCTCTAAGCGTCTTCAACTTCTTAATAGGGTCTTCAACGTTGAGCATGTCAACAGCCGCATATATCCCAAGCCTTTTCGCCTCATAAATGAAGGCGTCCAAAGTTTCGGTAGGTGCCAAACCAGCTGCTATGACACCGTCGGCTGTCTCTTCATATGCGATGTCTACTTCCACTTTCCCAACGTCAAGAGTTTTCAAATCCGCCATAAAGAAAACGTCTCTGGCAACATCTCTAAGCTCGCTTATCACTTTAGTGCCATACCGCTTTATAAGAGGCGTCCCGGCTTCCAAAATTATCCTATCGCTTCTCGGAATCTGCGCAATAATCTTCTTAGTCCGCTCTAAGTCCGGTATGTCAAGTGAAATCTGCAAGTATGGTGGCCTCCAAAGTCGTGGCACCCTATAACCCAACATTGGATGTTTGGCCCTATCTTTGTCATAGAAAACTTTCTCTAGCGAAGGATACCTAGCCATTGCCCTCTTTAAGGCTAATTTTGTCGCACTATAATTGTAATGGTATATTTTTCTGTGGTCGCTCGCTTTCGGATGAACAAAGACGCCGCAAACCACAACCCAATCGTCAACCTTATCCTTTGGAATAATGCCCTCCTCAACAGCATCAGCAATAGCCTTAGCAACAGCCGCTTGAGCCGGACCAAAAACCTTGTTGGCATCCTCAAGATTTCTAATGGTCACCTTTGGAACAAGCAAAGTATGCGGTTTAGGCGGAAGATTAGGCCTAATAACCGCCAAAAGCGGCGTGTGTCCCATAGAATTATGCGCTAAACCATTTGCAAAGGCCTCACCGACAGGCCCATCCTTGTCGCCTATTAAAAGGTCTATATGCGCAACTTCATTCCCCTCTCCGACAAGAGCTTCTCCGATAAGATACGTATAGCCTTTAGAGGGCTGCCGAACACCCGACACTTCAAAAGCTGAGATGCCGGCAACAACTTCATCAAAATCGACATTAAACTCCCTGAGCCAAGAATAAAGAGTGTCCCTATGAATCCCCAAAATTTTAGCCGTTCCGGAAACCGTCGGCTTAGTAGGCTTACCCGACAAAAGACTACGAGCCTCCGCTTCCTTTCTGGCGGCATCCGTCAAAATTCTGACGAAATTTTCACGCGTCTCAGGTTTTTTAAAGTCTCTTTCCGACATCGATTAACCAACTCCAAACACAGTATCTGTTGAAGAGTTATTTAAATCTGTCGGATTATACTACTCACCAGGTTTTATTCCATGTGAGATTTATCATAATGATGTCGGATATCCATTGGCGTTTTGGATAAATGTTGCATGGTGCTCCGGCCGGGATTTGAACCCGGGTCCGCGGCTCGAGAGGCCGCTATACTTGACCGGACTATACTACCGGAGCCCTGAACTATACTAACGGAGATGTTTATTTTCTTTTTCTGTATATGGCAACATTTTCTTTTTCGCTGTATCTAACAAATTCAAATTCTGCTTCAATTAATTTCTTTTCCTATTTAGGTTTTAAGCAGTGTTATCTACATTCGACACTTTTAAAGTCTATTAGCGTAGTATAGAGGCCGGAGGGCGGGACTTCAGGTAATTGTGGCGGTTGTGGCTTAGAAAAGTCTATATGTGCAGTTTTTATTTTAGTCGTTTGCATAATAGCTCAAGTGGTTTGATGCCTTTCAAGGATGAATGTCATCTTTGCGGAAGAATTCTTTCTTATAATTATCTTAGGCGATGTTGGAGATGCGGTAAGCTCTACTGCATTGACTGTATGGTTCCGGATGTGGCAACAGGAGATGCTTCAAGATTGCTTTGCCTTAACTGTGCGAGGAGAATTGTTTCTCCAAAGCCTAAAACCAAATATGAGCCTCTAAAGGGCTATTTGAAGTTTAGGGCGGCTTTCACAGATTCTGTCAAGCTTTCTTTCGCCCAGATAGACGGGATTATTGGGGATAACCTCCCTATGGAGGCTTACCGCTCTGAAAACTGGTGGGCAAACTTGACAAACACTGCGCATGCACGAGCTTGGCTTGAAGCTGGATGGAAAACCAGCGAAGTAAACTTGAAAGAGGGTTATGTGATCTTCCGAAAGGTGGAGAAAATTCAAAGTGTGGCTCTTCCTAAGATGAGGGATTTTGAGAAGCCTGAAAAGCCGTTTACGCCGCCGCCCTCTAGGATCATGCACCGCAAAAAGCCTTCGAAAACAAAGATTGCGAATCTTTATGCTAGGCTTAAAAACTTGGAGAGGCAAAGGGCTAGCCCTCAAAAGCTTAAGGGTAGCTTTACGCCGAAACCGGCTCATGAAAAGCGAGTTTTTAAGCAGAAAACGTGAAGAATTTTTATTTATCCGTTTTCAATTTAGAAGGTGTTGTGCGGCCGTCGTCTAGTCTGGTTAGGACACAGACGCCTTGACGCCATAAAGGCATGTGGAGGCCTTCCAAGCCTGCGATCCCGGGTTCGAATCCCGGCGGCCGCACCAAGAAGATGATCAAACATGAGCGGGCATGGTGTAAGAAAATGTGCTTCTTGCAATGTTGAGTTGCAATTTGCACAGAAGATTCCCTTCAGAATTAGGGGAACACCGGGTATGTGGAAACTTTTCTTTGGGGAATTGGCTGAGCTTGGTGAGGAGCTTTTATCCTTTGACCTTTATGTATGTCCAAAATGTGGGGAAGTTAGGTTTTTCGCAGATGAAAAATCGATGCAGTCCCTGTTGAAGATAACGCCTAAACAGTTTTTGAAAAAATGTATTAAATGTGGAAAGGATATTCCAATAGCTTCCGAATATTGCCCATACTGCGGAATTGAACAGCCGCAAAAGAAGGGTTAGTTGTAGATTTTTGGCGGGCCCGAGTAGGTTTACGTTCCCATTTAAATTCTCCTCTATTAAGGAATATAAGCATAAGTTCCTTGAATAATGAATGTCGGGGTTTAAAGTGTGGAGATTGAATGCTTTCCTAGGCTTTCAAAGGAGCAACAGAAAGTTTTGCCAAAGGATTATGTCCCCCTCCAATTGAAGGAATGTATTCTATTAATAATAACTATCCAGAAGGCATCATTTACATATATGTAGGCTATTGTGATTGGGAAAAAACTTTGACTATTGCTTAAAAGAATTCATTTTGACAATTTTTTATGAAGCTATGCACGTCATGTTTCCAGAAATAGGAGACTACATTCCATATGCAGAAAAGATACTAGCCGATATTCTTGACAAGAAGTCTAAATACCAGGCGAGCCAAAAGAAATGTAATTGTAAAGCGGGCCCGCGGGGATTTGAACCCCGGTTCTCCGGCTCCGGAGGCTGACGCATATGCATACCTGTGCATGCATATTCGGCGCCTTATTCCATACTGGGCTACGGGCCCTCAAGGGGATAAGTTAGCACTTGCTAGAATTAATTGTTGTTGTGTTGGCTAAATCTCTATTAATTCTTCGTTTATCCACCATGCCTTCTTCTTTCCGCTCTTTTCTCCCCGATAATATTCTATTATTGGTTTGCCCAGCTGCTTTTTTGAGGCTTTTTCTATTCTTCTTAGGCGGTTTAGGATTAGCCACCTGTTTGTTTTTGTGTATTCGGCTATTTCTGGTGTTGTTGCACCTTTATAGTGTATAAGGTAGTCGACTATTTTGTGGTCTAACTCGTCTATGCAGAAGGTGTGTGGATTCGTTCTACCTCTCTCGTAGGTGAGCAGTTCTAAGTCTGCTAGATACTTTCTTATTTGGGAGAAATCAGCCTCAATCTTTTCTAGCCGCTTTTCCAACTCGAGAATTTTGTCCGGTTTTGGCGTTTTCTGAAGCTTTTCTATTATGGCGTCTCTTATGAAGTTGCTTCTTTCGCCTTCTGGAACGCGTAATAGCAGCTCCTTATAAACCTCGTCGGGTATTTTTACCGAGATTACTCTTAATTCGCTCATACGCTTATCCGCTCTTTTATACACTGTTGTTTTCTATTTCTTTCGGAAATCTTTTAAAAGCTAGAAGGTAAACTTTAGACCGAGTTCCGATTCAAAGTGGTATGTTATGCCTAGAAAAACCACGATTTCCCTTATAAAATGTGATGTTGGCTCTTTAGCGGGGCATCATGTTGTCCCAAAGCCCATACTAAACATTGGGGAGAAAAATCTGAAAAATGCCAAGGAAGATGGCTTGATAAACAGTTACTATGTTTTTAATGTTGGCGACGATCTAGAGCTGTTAATGGTTCATGAGAGAGGCGAGTCAAACCCTGAAATCCACAAGCTCGCGTGGAACACTTTTCAGGAGGCTGCTAATAAGGCCTTAGAGCTGAAGCTTTATGGTGCTGGACAAGATTTGCTAAAAAATGCCTTCAGCGGGACTGTTCGTGGACTTGGTCCAGGAGTGGCCGAGATGGAGATAGAAGAGAGAAAATCTGAACCCATAGTTATATTTGCGGCTGATAAGACTTCGGCTGGAAGCTTTAATATGCCCCTATTCCGGGTGTTTGCTGATCCAATGAATACTGCCGGGCTTGTGATTGATCCTAACATGGCTGGAGGTTTCAAGTTTGAAGTTGTCGATGCACAAGAGGGGAGAAAGGTTTTGCTTGAGTGTCCGGAAGAAATGTACGAGCTTGTTGCTTTAATTGGGACTGTTGAGCGTTACATAGTTTCACGGGTTTGGCGCCGCAGAGACGATTTAATATGTGCTTCTGGAAGTGTGACAAAGCTCTCACTAATTGCTGGAAAATATGTTGGGAAAGACGACCCAGTAATGATTGTGAGGACACAGCACGGCTTGCCAGCGGTCGGAGAGGTTCTCGCACCCTTTATGCACAGCTATTTGGTTGCTGGATGGATGCGGGGGAGCCACTGGGGACCGTTAATGCCAGTTGGCTTGAAAGATGCTAGATGTACGCTTTTTGATGGTCCCCCGCGGATGGTGGCTTTAGGCTTTCAAGTTGCGAATGGTGCAATAGCAAGCGATGATGATGGAAAGCCTATGGTAACAGACTTTTTTGCTGATCCAGCCTTTGCCCTTGCCAGAAAGGAGGCGTTGAAGTATGCCACTATGCTTAGGCGTATGGGCGAGTTTGAGCCAGCTCGCCTAAGCGCTGAAGCCATGGAGTATACAACATTGCCACAGATCATTGAGAAGTTGAAGGAGAGGTTTACGCCAATATAAGGCGTTGCTAAGATTTTCACTGTCGCCTGATTTGCGCCAGCTCCTCGCATCGGCTCCTAACAGTTTGGTAGAGTTTATTCCGCAGTTCCTCTCCGGACAATTTTTGCTCTCTTATAAGTGCTGTTTTTCTGGCAAGTTCTGAATCGCCTAATCCTACAAACCATGCTTCAAAATCCCCACGATTTAGGTGAAACTCTATTGAGCCGATGTCGATTTTTTGAATCTTTTCGCAGAAATCTCCAAGGCTTACGGCGTAAACACCTAATGGCTTGCCTATATCCGCATAGAAGTGGAAGGCTTTGTCTGCTGGTACGTACTCCAAAATTTGCCGAGCTTTTTCAATATTTATTATTGGCAAACCTAAAGCTTCCCGTCCCTTTTCGGTTATGGCGTAGTATCCTTTCTCCACAGCTCTAACATAACCCATTTTTGTGAGACCCACGACGTGCATCATAACTGTTGGAAAGCTTAGCCCAACCTCCTTTGCCACTTCTATTGGTTTGACGGGCCTGTTTAGCATCCATATTGTTTCCAGAACAAGCTTTTTCACGGGCGATAAACTCAAACCTATTACCCTCAGTTCGTTATATATTGGAGGTTTAGCTTTTCAGACTTTCGCTGAATTCAAGTTAATTTCGGCTGGCTGAAAAGGATAATTATAGAGAACGGTCACAGATATAAAATAATAGGGACCGGTTTGACTGTTGAGAGACTTTCAACCGGAGTGCCAGCCCTTGATAAAATGCTTGCTGGTGGGATTCCCAGAGGTTTTTCTGTGGCTGTCACTGGAGAACCGGGCACAGGCAAGACTATTCTATGCATCCATTTTATAGCCAAAGGCGTGTCCAACGGCGACAAGTGCATTTATGTGACAACAGAAGAAAGCCGCGAGTCTATAATAACCCAAGCAAACCAGTTTGGCTTCGACTTTTCCTCTGCCATACAGGACGGCAAATTAATATTGATAGACGCGCTGATGGGAACTGAAGACCAGTGGACCATTAAGACGTTAAGCGTTGAGGAGCTTGTAAACAAAGTTATTGAGGCGAAGAAGGCTTTAGGCTATGGTAGAGCCCGCCTAGTTATTGACTCGCTTTCGGCTTTTTGGCTTGACAAGCCAGCTATGGCCAGGCGCCACTCGTACTTTGTTAAGAAGGTTCTTTCAAAATGGGATTTCACAATTTTGGCGACTTCACAGTACGCTATAACCACTTCCGAGGCTTTTGGTTGGGGGGTTGAGCACATAGCCGACGGCATAATAAGATTTAGGCGCTTTGTTAGAAATGGGGTTTTGAGGCGTTATGTGCTCGTGGAAAAAATGAGGCAGACACCCCACAGCCTTCAAATGCACGAAATCACCGTAGAGCATGGAAAGGGGCTGGTAATCCTCGGGCCAGTCGAAGAGCGGAGAGAAGACGTAGTCCTTCCCAGAAAAGTTATGGAGAGAATACAAAAAGCAATGGAGAGGCGGGATGTCGAACCACCAAAGCCTAGCGATTGAGCACTATTCAAGGGCTGAAGTGCAGAAGGAAATAGCCGAATTCTGTAATGGGAGGTGGATGGCAGCCCACTGCCTTGACGAGTCTGGAAAGCTTGTTTTTAGACGTTATTTAGGCGGCAAACCAATGGCAATCAAAAGCGAAGAGGAATTTGCAACACTTTTGAAAAGGCTGAGGAACACGGCTAGAGCCTTTTACGCCACTGCCAACAAGTACCCAACGATAGAGCGTATAGAAGACGTTGACTTTTTAAAGGTTTATCGCTGCACCCCAACATGGGATGTTGATGGGACACTACAGAACTGGAGGGAAACCATTGCCGTCGCAAAAGAAATTCTCTCCGTCTTGAAGAGTGAGGGTGTGGAAAAGTCTGTTTATGTTAAGTGGTCTGGGAATGGCTGCCACATTCACATTCATGAGGACACCATATCTGAGGTGATACTTAGCAAAGCGCACCCGTTGGACTTTGCCTATGCTGTTGTGGAATATATAAATGCCAGGGCGATGCCGAAAATACTTGAAAGTCTAAGGGCTGAAAAAGTAAAAGTTGAGAATAGGATGGATGCCGGCAGAGTCTTCACATGTCCCTTAAGTCTCCACCGCCAACTCAACGTTGTATGTGTTTGCCTAAAACCAGACGAGCTTGACAGTTTCTCTCCGGAATGGATTCGACCATTAAGCTTTAGGCATAACCCTACGTGGCGAGATTTTAAAAAAGGGGAAGCTGACGCTTTAGCCCTAAAAGCCTACGAAACTGTGGGCGGCTACACAATGTTAACTGGCAAAAGGCGAAA
>JAWCQV010000008.1:0-15538 GCA_038869575.1 Bathyarchaeia archaeon
ATGTTAACATTATCCGCGTTATGTGTGTTGGGAGGATGGACCCGACGCTGGTTCTGGAAACTTTTGCTGACGGGGCTGAGGGCGTGCTACTCGTTGGGTGTAAGCCCCCAGACTGCCATTTTGTAGACGGAAACCTCCACGCTGAACGCGCAGTCAAAATGTTGAAGAAACTGTTAGCTTTGGTTGGACTTGAGCCAGAAAGATTAAAGCTCCTGTTGGTATCGCCGTTAGAGGACAAGAACTTCAGTCACTATGCAAAAGAATTTTCTGAGGAAGTTTGGAAGCTTGGAAACCCTTCGCTCAACAAGGAAGAAATTATAGCTAATCTTATAGCGGCTAAGGAGGCGGCTTCAGCTTTTAGATTACGCGTCTTGCTGGGAAGAGAGGAAGAGCTAACTGAATTTATGAACGCTTATGGCGAGAAAATCCCAGAGGAGGAGTTTGATGCTTTATTGAACGATATTGTTAGGGACGAGTTTGTTCGCTACAAAATCCACTACTTGACAAGGACTAAACCTTGCTCCGTTAAGGAGTTAGCCCAAATCCTTGGAATTAAGCCGTCTGCCGTTTTGAGGCACATAACAAACATGAGGCGCAGAGGCATGATAGCCCTAGACCACGTCGAAGGTTACACACCATTGTATAAGGCTTTGGAGGTGCGATAGAATGGCTGAAGAAAAGATTGGCGCAGTTCTCGTTGTTGGTGGCGGCGTGGCCGGGATACAGGCTGCTTTGGATTTGGCGGATTCTGGCTTTAAGGTCTATATGGTTGACCAGTCACCAAGCATTGGCGGCGTCATGGCTCAGCTTGACAAAACCTTCCCAACAAATGATTGCTCCATGTGTATTTTAGCGCCTAAGCTTGTTGCTGCTGGGCGGCACCCCAATATTTCGTTGATTACGAACAGCGAAGTGCAGGGCTTAAGCGGCGAGGCTGGAAACTTCGAAGTGAAGATTCGAAAACGTAGCCGCTACATAAACGAGGAGAAGTGCAATGGCTGTGGGCTTTGTGCACAAAAATGCCCCGTGGAAGCCATAGATACATACAATAAGGGTTTGACGGATAGAAGCGCCGTTTACGTGGAGTTTCCGCAGGCGGTTCCGCTACGCTTCAAGATAAACCGTGAAAAATGCATTGGTTGTAGAACGTGCCAAGAGGTTTGTAAGGCAAATGCTGTTGAATATGACCAGAAGGACAGCGAAATAGTGTTAAATGTGGGCGCGGTGATTTTGGCTCCTGGTTTTGAGCCTTTCGATGCGCGGCTAAAAAGCGAGTATGGTTATGGACGGTATGCAAACGTTGTGACAAGCATAGAATTCGAGCGCATTTTGAGTGCTTCTGGACCATATGGCGGAATAGTTTTAAGACCTTCGGACGGTGAAATTCCGCGTAAAATAGCCTTCGTTCAGTGTGTTGGCTCTCGCGATGCTCAGCTTGGGAACAATTATTGTTCTGCTGCTTGTTGTATGTATAGCATTAAAGAAGCCATCATAGCTAAGGAGCACGTGCCAACAAAACTGGACTGCACAATCTTCTATATGGATATAAGGGCTTACGGCAAGGAATTTGACGCTTACTACGAGCGTGCCCAAGAGGAGTATGGCATACGTTTTGTTCGTTCAAGGGTTGCAAGCATAACCGAAGACTCAGCGACTGGTAACTTGCTTGTCCATTATGTTGGCGAAGATGAAACCCCAAGAATTGAAGAGTTTGACATGGTTATATTATCCACTGGCATGCAGCCGCCAAAAGAAGTGGAAAAACTGGCTAAAGCTCTTGGAATAAAGCTTAACAAGTACCGCTTCTGCGAAACCAACACCTTTACGCCCTTGGAAACCTCAAAGCCAGGCATATACGTTTGCGGAGCCTTCAGCTCGCCGAAGGATATTCCAGAAAGCGTTGCCCAAGCAAGCGGCGCTGCGGCAAAAGCTATGGCTATAATCGCTCCAGAACGGGGTAAGCTTATCGCTGCTAAGGAGTATCCACCCGAAAGAGACGTAGGTCAAGAGGAGCCACGCATAGGAGTTTTCATATGCCACTGCGGCATAAACATCGGCGGCATAGTGCGGGTTCCAGAAGTTGTTGAATACGCCAAGAAGCTTCCAAATGTTGTTTATGCCGAAGAAAACCTTTACACCTGCTCGGATGACACCCAGAAAAGGATTAGAGAGAAGATTAAGGAGTACAACCTAAACCGTGTTGTTGTAGCTTCATGCACGCCTAGAACCCACGAGCCGCTTTTCCGTGAAACTGTCCGTGAGGCTGGCTTAAACCCCTACTTGTTTGAGATGGCAAACATCCGGGACCAGTGCAGCTGGGTGCACATGCACGAGCCAGAAGAGGCTACGGAAAAGGCTAAAGACCTTGTACGCTCGGTTGTCGCAAAGGCAAGACTGCTGAAACCGTTAAAGAATCCAACAGTCAACGTCACTCCGGTGGCTCTTGTTATTGGCGGCGGAGTTTCTGGAATGACTGCAGCACTAGAGCTGGCAAATCAAGGCTTTGAAGTTCATCTTGTGGAACGCGAGAAAGAGCTTGGCGGACACCTAAGGAAAATCTATTATTTGCTTGAGGGTGAAGACCCGCAAAAGCATCTGCAGAGGCTTGTTAAGGCGGTTGTGGGAAACAAGCTTATCCACGTCTATTTAGGTGCAGAGGTTGTTGAAGTAAGCGGTTTTGTGGGCAACTTCAAGTCAAAAATAAGGCTAAGCGGTGGCGAGGAGAAAGAGGTGGAACACGGGGTAGTCATTGTTGCAACGGGCGCTGTTGAGTATAAGCCAAAAGAGTATTTGTATGGCGAAGACCCCCGAGTCATGACGCAACACGAGTTGGAAGAGAAAATAGCAAAAGGCGAGTTTAAAGCCAAAAAGGTTGTTATGATTCAGTGTGTTGGCGCGAGAAACGAGGAGCGCCCCAACTGTGCAAGGATATGCTGTGGGCAAGCAATCAAAAACTCCTTGAAAATTAAGGAGCTGAACCCAGACGCTGATGTCTATGTACTCTACAAGGATGTTAGAAGTTATGGTTTTAAAGAGGAGTATTACCGCGAAGCCGCAGCCAAAGGAGTCATCTTCGTAAACTATTCCGATGAGAGAAAACCAAAGGTCATAAACGAAGGCGGAAAGTTGAAAGTAGCCTTCTACGAGCCAGTGCTAAAACAAGAAGTTCAGTTAGAGCCAGATTACGTTGTTTTAAGCGCTGCCACCATTCCAAATCCAGATAACAAGCGTATAGCCGAAATGCTAAAAGTGCCATTAACGAAGGATGGCTTCTTCCTAGAGGCTCACATGAAGCTTCGTCCAGTGGACTTCCAAACGGACGGCGTTTTCCTTTGCGGCATGGCTCACTCGCCAAAATTCATTGAAGAGAGCATTTCCCAAGCATGTGCAGCCGCGGCGCGGGCAGCCACGATATTGTCGAAAAAAGCCCTTGAAATGGAAGGAATTGTGGCAAGTGTAGATGAAGATTTATGTAGTGGTTGCAGAATCTGTGAATTTCTATGTCCCTACGGCGCGATTGAAATGAAAGAGAAGGACGGCAAAATAGTCGCCCATGTAATAGAAGCCTTATGCAAGGGCTGCGGAGTCTGCGGAACAGCATGCCCAACAAAGGCTATAACCCTTGGACACTTCACAACCGAGGAAATCCTAGCTCAAGTTAGAGCAGTATTGAAGGAGATGGAGGTGGCAGCCAAATGAGCGAATCTCAAAAGGATTTTGAACCTAAAATTGTTGGTTTCCTATGTAATTGGTGTGCTTATGCCGGCGCCGACTTGGCTGGTGTAAGCCGCATTCAATACCCACCAAACATTCGGGTTATACGCGTCATGTGCAGCGGAAGAATAGACCCCGCCTTCATCCTTGAAGCCCTAAAAAACGGCGCCGACGGCGTGTTGGTGGCTGGCTGCCACCTGCCATCTGATTGCCACTATCTAAGTGGTAATTTTAAGGCTCTAAGAAGGGTAACGCTATTAAAGAAGGTGCTTAAAGATTTCGGGATAGAACCTGAACGTGTGCGACTGGAATGGGTCTCCGCCAGCGAGGGAGACAAATTTGCAGCTGTAGTCCGAGATATGGTTGAACAGATTAAGAAGCTTGGTCCAAACCCGTTGAAAATGGAGGAGAAGAAATGAGTGAAACAAAAAGTGAAGCCCGCGAATACATTCCGCCCGTGATTAAGGCTGAGGAGCTTGACCCCAAGTTCAAGTATAAAATGAGCAAGATTCACGGCGCAGAAAAGGTGATGGTTTGCTTCCAGTGTGGAACATGCACGGCTGACTGTCCCATCGCCAGATTCAGCGAGTTTTATCGACCTCGCCGAATAGCTCGCATGGTTCAGTTAGGCTTGAAGGATAGGCTTTTGCTAGATAAAGCTTTGTGGCTTTGCTCGTCATGCTTTACATGCGTAGATCACTGCCCTCAAGGTGTTGAAATAGCTGGCATAGTTCGCGTTTTGCGGAACATGGCAGTTGCAGACAAAACTATTCTTCCACTAGTTTACAAGGAACTAGCCACAAACCTCATGAAAAGCGGCTTTGTTTACGAAATTCCAGAGTCAAGGCTTCAAAAACGGGTTGAGCAGGGACTTCCGCCGCTGCCAAAGCCAAATGTAAAAGAGGTTATGAAAATTTTTGAGGTTACTGGCTCTGCGAGCTTGCTTGAGAATGTTCAAACTTTTGCGAAGGTGGAGAGTAAATGAGCAGCCCCAAATATTTGTTGTTTCCAGGCTGTGTGATCCCCTATAGGCTTTCAAGCTACGAGATATCCGCCAGAAAAGTTCTCGCAAAACTAGGCGTTGAAATCGTTGAAATGCCAGAATACAACTGCTGCGGCTACCCAATGGACGTTATAAATCACGATTTGATGTTAACACTAGCAGCGCGAAACCTCTGCATAGCGGAAAAAGTGGGCCTACCCATAATGGCGCTCTGCAACGGATGCTTCTGCAGTTTAAACGAAACCAACAAACTTCTAAAAGAGGACAAGAAGCTCCGAGAAAAGATTAACGGCTACTTGAAAGAGGTTGGCATGGAGTTTAAGGGCACAATTGAGGTCAAACACCTAATTTACGTGCTTTCAGAGGACGTTGGCTTCGAAAAAATAAAGAATGCTATAAAAAAGCCTCTGGCTGGTGTTCGTGTATCTCAACACAGTGGTTGTCACGTTTTAAGACCTAGAAAATATGTGGAGCGGGACGATCCTGAAAATCCAACAACCCTTAAAGAGTTAATTAGGCTGACTGGTGCCGAATGCCTAGACTATATGGACGAAACTGAATGCTGCGGAAACCCAATAATAGGCGTTAATGAAGATGTTCCCTTCCAGATGGCTAAGGAGAAACTTGACCACGTGAGGGCTGTGGGCGCTCAGGCACTTATTACCGTTTGTCCCTTCTGTCACATAATGTTCGACCTAAACCAGCCTAGAATAGAAAGAGCCTTCAATGAAAAATTTAATATGCCAATCCTTCACTATCCTCAGCTCCTGGGCTTAGCTATGGGCTTTTCGCCTGAAGAGCTAGCCCTAAATGAGCTTAGGGTAAAACCAACAGAACTATTAAACCAAATTAAGTAGGTGGAGATGCATATGGCAAAACAAAAATTGAAATTCGCCTTTTATTGGGCGGCAAGCTGTGGCGGATGTGAAATCGCCGTCTTAGACATTAACGAGAAAATATTGGATGTAGTGCAGATCGCGGACATTGTGTTTTGGCCTGTTGCCATGGACATTAAATATAAGGATGTTGAAGCCATGCCAGACAAATACATCGATGTTTGCTTCTTTAATGGTGGAATCCGCAACAGCGAACAAGAGTATATGGCTAAACTGTTAAGGCAAAAGTCCAAAACCCTTGTGGCTTATGGTGCTTGTGCACATCTTGGCGGCATTCCCGGACTGGCTAATCTCCATAACAAGAAGGAGATCTTCGAAAAAGTTTACAATCAAACATTCTCAACCAACAATCCCAACAAAGTTTTTCCGCAGCCGAAAGTTCATGTTAAAGAAGGCGAGCTGGAAATTCCAGAGTTTTTCGACACTGTGCGAACCTTAGACCAGACAGTGGATGTTGACTATTACGTGCCAGGCTGTCCGCCAGCAGTGGAGCGCACAATATTCGCCTTAGAAGCCATAGCCAAAGGCGAGCTTCCACCAAAAGGCTCTGTTTTGGCGCCCTTAAAGTCTGTTTGCGATGAGTGCCCCAAAAAGAAGGAAAACAAGAAGATATCGCGGATATACCGAGTTTACGAGAAGGCTCCAGACCCGGAAAAATGCCTACTTGAGCAAGGAATTTTATGCATGGGGCCGGCCACGAGGGGAGGTTGTAGCGCCAGATGCTTGAAGGCTGATATGCCATGCACTGGTTGCGGCGGGCCGTGTCCAAACGCTCCAGAGCAAGGCGCCGCTATGATAAGTGCTTTAGCTTCAATTCTTGGCTTGGAGGAGGAGAAGGAGAAATACACTGAGGAAGAGGTTGAAAGGCTTATAGACCAGATTAAGGATCCTGTTGGAACCTTTTACATGTATGGTTTACCAGCCTCGATTTTGCGGAGGAAGGTGGTTCGTGAATGAAAGAGATAATAATCGATCCTATTACAAGGCTTGAAGGCCACGGAAAAATAGCTATATTTCTAAACGATGCTGGCGAAGTGGAAAACGCTTACCTACAAATTCCGGAGCTGCGCGGTTTTGAAAAATTCTGCGTTGGACGGAAAGCTGAGGATATGCCTCTTTTGACCAGCAGAATTTGTGGTGTTTGTCCAGTGGCGCATCATATGGCTGGAACAAAGGCTTTAGACGCCGCCTTCAACGTTGAGCCGCCGTCAGCAGCCAAAAAGCTCCGGGAACTTATGTACTGCGGCTACTACATTTACGACCACACACTGCACTTCTACTATCTGGGCGGACCAGACTTTGTAGTTGGACCAGACGCGCCACCAGAAAAGCGCAACATCCTAGGGGTTATTGAGAAAGCTGGCTTGGATGTTGCCAAGGAAGTTATTAAGCATAGGGCTTATGGTCAAAGAATAACCGAAATCATCGGTGGTAAGGCCACCCATCCAGTCTGCGGCTTGCCAGGCGGCATTTCAAAGCCTTTAAGCGAGGAGAGTAGACAAGAAATTGAGAAGATGGCAACTTCCGCCGTTGAGTTTGCGAGGTTTTCCCTGAAGCTTTTCCACGACATTGTTTTGAAAAACACTAAGTACGTAGAGCTGATTAAGAGCGATGCTTACACCTTGCGCACCTATTATATGGGCTTGGTGGATGAGCACAACAAGGTGAACTTTTACGATGGAAAAATTCGAGTTGTAGACCCAAACGGCAAAGAGTTTGCAAAGTTTGAGGCTAAGAACTATTTGGAGCACATCGCTGAGCATGTGGAGCCATGGACCTACGTGAAGCAGCCATACTTGAAGAAGGTTGGCTGGAAAGGCTTTGTTGACGGTCCTGATAGTGGCGCTTATCGTGTTGGCCCTCTTGGAAGGCTTAATGCTGCTGATGGCATGGCTACGCCCTTAGCCCAAGAGGAGTATGAGTTCATGTATAAGACTTTGGGCGGGAAACCAGTGCACTCCACGCTGGCTTATCATTGGGCTAGGCTTATTGAATTGTTGTATGCGGCTGAGCGGGCTGTTGAGCTAGTTAAAGACCCTGAAATAACGAGCACTAATGTGCGTAATAAGCCTGGCAAGCCTGGTGAGGGCGTGGGCGTCGTCGAAGCTGCTAGGGGTACTCTAATTCACCATTATGTCTTGGACGAAAACGCTTTAATCAAGGATGTCAACTTGATTGTGGCTACCGTTAATAATGCGCCTTCAATTAACATGTCGGTTCGAAATGCGGCTAAGGGCTTGATTCATGGAGGCAAGGTGGATCATGGCTTGCTTAACATGGTGGAGATGGCTTTTAGGGCTTATGACCCATGTTTTGGATGCGCAACCCACTTCGCAGTTGGACAATTGCCGTTAACTGTTGAAATCTATAACAGCGAAGGAAAACTCGTAAAAACGATTCAAAGATAAACCCTACATTTCCCTCTTTTATTTTCTGGAGAAAAACCTTGTTAACCGAGGATTCTTTTAAGAAGAGGTTGGAGTACTGGTTTTGTGACGCTGAAAGAGTTGTTATTGCCGGCATTGGTAACCCTATCCGAATGGACGATTTTGTTGGCGTGAAGATTGTCCGTGACCTACAAGGGAAAGTTTCTGAAAAAGTCTTGCTCATTGAATGTGAAACAGTTCCTGAAAGTTTTATTCAGCAAATAGTGAATTTTGACCCGTCACATATTTTACTTATTGACGCTGCTGTTATGGGTTTAGAGCCCGGAGAATATAGACTTGTCAAACCTGAACACCTTAGGGTTTTTCCAGCCATTTCAACCCATATACTCCCACTTCGAGTTTTCTGCGATTATCTTACCAAAACAATAGGCGCAAAAATAGCGTTGTTATTGATAGAGCCTAAAGAAACGGATTTTGGAGAAGGCTTGTCCAGTGAAATTGAAGCTGCAGCGCATAGAATTGTTGATTTTTTATTGTCCGTTCTTCCATGAAAGTGTCATTTTCGGCTGGTAAGATCGATTCTGGTGAAAGTTGCAAATTTAATTCCCATTTTTAGGCATAAGAACTACTTCTTTCGTATAGAATTCCGGGTATTGCATTTTCAAAGCCATTTAATGTCTCATTAGGTCTAACATTAGTCGTACTGATACACATAATTTAGCCATAAAGCTAGCCATAGCTGAGCTTTTAAGTCTGTTCAGTTATCGTTTATTAATTGTTAAGCTTATAAAGTGAATTAGGTTATTTGAATTCTTCCTTGAGGACATAATTCATGTTGCACGCAGAAAATCTTAACAGAATAAAAAAGGTGGATGCTGGTTTAGGCTGGCGGAGCAACTTTCAAGGCTTCTTGGAAAAGCTTCTTAGTAGCCGTTATGCGGGCCTTCTGAGCTAGAACATCAGCTGTGACAAGGTCTAAGGCTTCCTCTGGACACCATTTAACACACTGTGGCCCATCTGGCTTGTCTTTGCATAAGTCGCAGATGAAAACTACCTTCTTTTCTGGATGAAGCGAAACCGCTCCGTAATCGCAAGCTTCAATGCACCATCCGCAGCCGTTACACTTGTCCTCATCCACAATTATTGTGCCGTTCTCTTCTGACTGGGTTAAAGCGTCTCTTGGACATGCAGCAACACATGGCGGGTCTTCACAAAGCCTGCAGGTAATGGAAATATTTACAAGCGGATTAAGCCTGACAACCCTAATACGGGATTTTAACGGGTTGAATGCTTTCTCCTTATTCCAAGCGCATATGTATTCGCAGGTTTGGCAGCCAACACACTTGTCGGGATCAGCTGAAACGAATTTTCTTTCATGAATCTTAACCATTCACCATTCCTCCATTCTAAGTCTTTCGAATTTTAGGCTCAACTATTGGGATTAGGTCGTCCATGCCAAGAGCCTTAAGTTTTTCAGGGGTCGGTACGCCATCCTTAGTCCAGCCCCGCGCCTCGTAGTAGTCGTCTAACATCATTTCAAGCTCCTCTTGAGTGACATACGCGCCCTTAGAGGGGCCTTCATCTGGTATCGGCAAGTGCATAACCTTGTAGGGCAGGTGGTCGTCCTTTCTGCCTAAGCCTTCTCGAACGTTTATGACCCTGGCGAGATTGTTTATGCGTTCACCTTTTAAGCGCATTTCATCAGGCGTTGTCTCCCAACCAGTTACAAGCGTGTAGAGCTTAGCTAAATCCTCAAACTCCTTGTAATATGTGCCTCTAGAAAACTTGCATATAATCATCGAATCAATAATTGTGTAGACATCTTCAATGTCCTTAACGGCTTTGGCCCTACCCTTCTCATACTTTAGCCTGTTAAACTTGCCTTTAACGTCGAAGGCATAGGCTCCATGCCTATTGTGGTCCGCCCCACGGAAGGAAACAGCAAAGCCCAAAGCCGCTGTTTTGAGACATCTTAAGTCGTAACCAGTAACTTCAACGCCTTTAATATGTTGTGCGAGTTTCTCAGCGCCCTTGCCAATTTTTTCAGCCGCAAATTTCACGCCTTCGGCTAAGATGTCGCCTATCCCCTCCCGCTTGCCCATTTTCTCCAGAAGCTTTACAAGGGCTTCGTGGTTTCCGAATCGAGCTTCAACTCCATCCATATCCTTCTGCGTCAAAATGCCATTCTCATAACAGTCCATTGCAAAACCAACAATAACACCGGCGCTGATAGAGTCCATCCCATAGTAGTTGCAAAGTTCACTACCTTTAATTATGGCGTCTAGGCGGTCAATTCCACAGTAGGGGCCAAGGGCCCACAAAGGTTCGTATTCAACCCTTGCCATCGCCCCCTTATAGGGGCCTTCAGTAACAACGCATACGTGTTCGCATCTCATGGCGCAGGAGCTGCATCCGATGATTTTCGCCACAAACCTCTCATTCAAATATTCGCCACTAACCTTCTCTGCTGCCTCAAAATGCGCATTATTGTAGTTCCTAGTCGGCATACAATGCAAGGCATTATGCACTAGGACGTTTTCAGGCGTGCCTAAAGTCCTATATTTCTTAGTTGCCGGACCCTTCATCCTCTCATGGAATTCCTTAACGAATTCGAGAAACTCATCCGGCTTCGCCACTGTAACGTCACGAGTTCCTCTAATTGCAATAGCCTTCAAGTTCTTTGAACCCATAACAGCGCCCATGCCACATCTGCCAGCAGCCCTCGTTTTCTCGTTAATTACACATGCTATTCGCACAAGCTTCTCCCCAGCTGGTCCAATGGCAGCCACTCGAATATAGTAGTCGCCCAACTCCTCCTTGATCATGTCCTCGGTTTCAGCCGGCGACTTTCCCCACAAATGGGAGGCGTCCAAAATCTGAACTGAGTCATCGTCAATCCAAACATAGACGGGCCTTTCAGCTTTGCCATGAAAGATAACCGCGTCATATCCGGCTCTCTTCAGCTCTGTGCCAAAACTGCCGTGAGATTTGGACTCACCAATGCCGTAACTCTGCGGGGACTTTGATACAAAAGCATGGCCATTACCTCCAGTTGGCCAAATGGTGCCAGAAGTTGGGCCTGTCACGAGAACAAGCGGGTTTTCTGGGCTGAAGGGGTCCACGCCAGCCTTAGAATTGTCAAGCCACAAGCGCATCCCCAGACCTATTCCGCCAATGTATTTTTTGGCATACTCCTCGTTCAACGGTTCCGTACGTGTTTTTCCAGTTGTTAAGTCCACATGGAGAATTCTGCCAGCATAGCCATACAACGCAACTTTCCTCCAAACCTCAGTTACTTCTAATGAGAATTAAATAACTTTTTTGCAGTTGATATATTAAGGTATCTATTATCCTTTCAAACTTGAAACATTAAAACCGCCGTGGTTAGTGTCGAGGCTTTAGTAAAACCATGCTCCTCTAGATTTCAGCTTAACACATGTCAATTTTGCTGTTCTGAGCGCGGGACTTGCAAAATTGGATATCATCAAAATTTGGAAAGGCCTTGTAACCAGACGGTAAAACTAATCTTTAAGATTAACATTGCCTTCTCGTTGGATGAACATAAATGGAAAATAAACTTGAAAGCTTCAAAGCCAAATACAGACACTTCTTGAAGGATAGAGGCGAAGACCTCCTTGCTCTAAAAGCTCAAGCGGAGAAACTCCTTGCCGAAGTGAAAGCTAAAGGCGACCAACGTCATGCAAGGGAGCTTGAGGAAATTCTAATAGACCTAGCCTTTTCGGTCGAGGAGACAAAATGCCGCTGCCACATGGCGAGCCGCTGCAGATGCTAAAAAATGAAAAAGGTTTTACAAGGTTTCTTTTAGGATTTCAAGGATGTCCTTGACGGCTATTTTCTCTTCCATTTCTAAAACTTTTATGGCGTCTTCTAGAGTTGTTACACAGAAGGGACATGCCACAGCTATGACTTCAGCGTGAAGCTCTATGGCTTCCCTAACACGATTTACACATGGCCTTTTATCTGGTTCGGATTCTTCTGTCCAGACCCTGCCGGCTCCGCCGCCGCAGCAGAAGCTGGCCTCTCTTGCACGTTTCATTTCGATGAGCTCTAAGCCTTTTATAGATTCGAGTATGCGTCTAGGCTCTTCGTAGATTTGATTTCGCTTACCCAAGAAGCATGGATCGTGGTATGCAACCCGCCTATTGTAGGGTTTTGTGGGTTTTAATGCGCCTTTTTCTATGGCTTCAGCCAAAAACTGTGTGTAGTGCTGAACATTTAGCGCCAAATCCTTGTAGGGCTTGTCATTTTTGAAGGTGTTGTAGCAGTGGGGGGAAACCGTTACAATGCTGTTTGCATTAAACTTCTGAAACATTGATATATTATGTTCTGCCAGCATCTCAAACAAGCCTTTCTCGCCCATGCGTAGTATGTGGTCTCCGCAGCACCACTCTTCCTCGCCTAAACTGGCGTAGTCAACGCCAAGCGTGTTAAATATTGTTGTCATTGTTCTGGCAATTTCCCTGTTCCTAATATCATAGGCAGCTGAGCAACACACAAAAAAGAGAACTTTAGCCTTCGTAACATTTGGATAAGTTTTAATGTTTAAGCCTTCAGCCCAAGCCATTCGCCTGCTTTGATGGGTTCCCATAGGATTGTGGTATTTCATAACGCTTTCCAACACGTCTTTAACTGTTCTTGGAAGAGCGCCCATCTCTACCAATAAGCTGCGGTCCTCAACCACCGAATTTGCACAGTTAACAAGTTTTGGACAGAAAAGCGTGCACGAGTTGCATGAAGTGCAGAGCCAAACATTGTCAGTCATAGGCTTGAGCCTTTCATCTAAGCCCTCATCCCTCGAATCGGCAATAAATCTATAATTGGCTGTCAAAGCTGAAGGTCCTAGAAACTTTTCATCGATGGCGGCTGGACAAGCCGAATAGCAAATGGAACACTTGGTGCATAATGTTAAATCCCAATACTTTTTGAGGTCTTCAGGAGATTGGGTGAACTCTTCCACTTTTTTGAAGGCTTCCGGCGGTTTGAGTAGAACTGTTTTGATTTTTCTGAAATTTTGGAAGAAGGGTTGTATGTCAACCACCAAATCCTTCACAATTGGGAGATTTGAAAGGGGCTCAATGGTTATTGTGTCAGTGCCAATGTCTAAAACCTGCGTGTAACAAGCAAGCATCGGCTTGCCATTAATGTTCACTGCGCAGCTTCCACATATTCCCATCCTACACGAGTGCCTAAAAGTAAGCGTCTCATCAAAATTCTCCTTAATATAGTTAAGCACGTCAAGGATTGTTGTTCCGCGTCGGATGGGCACCTTAAACGTGGACATGTAATGCCTATTCGCGTCTGGGTCGTATCTGCGAATTCTAAATTCAACAACCTTAACAACCTCACCATTCATATGCAAAACCTCCTAATATTTTCTGGCGGCGGGCTGCCACTTCGTAATCGTGACTGGAATATACTCCAGTTTCGGTCCTTCCGCAGTATAATACGCCAGCGTGTGGACAAGCCACTTCTCGTCGTCGCGATTCGGATAGTCCAGCCTCGAATGAGCGCCCCGCGACTCGGTTCTTGCTAGTGCGCTTATAACGGTGACTTCAGCCAGGTCCAGCATAAAGTCAAGCTGGAGGGCAGCCGTAAATCCTGTGTTGAAAGTTTTGCCCTTGTCATCAACCTTTATGTGTTTAAATCGCTCCTTAAGCATTCTAATCTCTTTTAGGGCGCTTTTCAGTTCTTCGCCTGTTCTGAAGATCCAAACCTTAGTGTTCATAAGCTTCCTCATTTCATCCCTAAGCTGGGGGACTCTCTCGCTGCCTTCGCTTCCAAGGATTCCGTCGAAAACACGTTTCTCTTCAGTTAAAGCCTTGTCTTCTGGAAATTCGTGGAAACCGGCAGACATAGCGTATTTTGCCGCTTCTTCTCCAGCGACAGCCCCAAAAACTAGACATTCAGCCGTCGAGTTTGTTCCAAGCCTATTGGCGCCGTGAAGGCTTAGACATGAGCACTCGCCAGCAGCATACAAACCCTTGATGGGCGTTTCAGTTCTTATGTTGGCTTTAATCCCGCCCATAGAATAATGGGCTGCCGGACGAATTGGTATAGGCTCTTTAACAGGGTCGACTCCGCCGAGCTTTATGGCAACATCCCTTATGAGCGGCAACCTCTCGTTAATCTTCTCCTCGCCCAAATGCCTAAGGTCTAAAGCAATGTAAGGTCCATAAGGACCAGTGAAGGCTCTACCTTCAAGGATTTCGGTTTGCTCAGCCCTTGAAACCACATCTCTGGGAGCCAACTCCATCTTTTCTGGGGCGTAACGCTTCATAAAGCGCTCTCCGATGGCGTTAAACAGATAGCCGCCCTCGCCCCGTGCGCCTTCAGTTATTAGTACGCCTGAGGGAACCAAGCCAGTTGGGTGAAACTGGACAAACTCCATGTCTTCGAGGGGTGCGCCGGCACGGTAAGCCATTGCCATGCCGTCGCCGGTGGTTGTGTGGGAGAACGTAGTAAACTCGTATATGCGTTCATGTCCTCCGGTTGCCATTACAACGGCTTTAGCCCTGAAGGCGTGCATCTCGCCAGTTTTCAGATCTATAGCTGTTAAACCCATTACAGCGTTATCTTCAACAATGAGCGAGGTGGCAAACCACTCATCATAAAACTTCACATTATCGTAGGTTGTGGCTTTACCATAAAGTGTGTGCATCTCATGAAAACCAGTCATGTCAGCAGCAAAGCAAGCCCTTGGATAAGTGTGACCACCGAAGGGACGCTGGTCTATTTTCCCGTCTGGTGTCCGGCTCCATGGGCAACCCCAGTGCTCCATTAAAATAATTTCCTTTGGAGCCTGTCTAACAAAGAATTCCACAACATCTTGGTCTGCTAAGTAGTCAGCACCTTTCACCGTGTCAAAAGCGTGTAAATCAAAAGAGTCCTTCTCCCGCATTACAGCGGCTGTTCCCCCTTGGGCACAGACAGAATGCGACCTCAATGGGTGAAGCTTAGAAATTACCGCTATATTCAGTTTGCTGCTGAATTCTGCGGCTGCAATGGCAGCCCTCAAGCCAGCCAAACCCGCGCCAACAATAACAACGTCATGTGTGTACTTCTCCATTAACATACCATCCAATTTAAAGGAATACTTTAGTTTCACCTTCTAACCTTTATATTTTTCCAAGGTGACCCAAATGTTTAAACTTATTTTAAGGCGAAGCTAATAGATTGTTAAAAGCACACTTGGCTGGTTAAGGGCGGGAAATGTTCAACAAGGTTCTAGTTGCCAATAGGGGAGAAATCGCTTTAAGGGTTATTAGGGCATGTCGGGAACTCGGCGTTAAGACTGTTGCCGTCTACTCGGAGGCTGACGCCGACTCGCTTCATGTTCAATATGCCGACGAATGCTATTGTATAGGCGCAGCAGAGCCTAGCCAAAGCTACCTAAACATAGGTAAAATAATTGAAATAGCCAAAAAATCCGGCTGCGAAGCCATCCACCCAGGTTACGGCTTTCTATCCCAAATCCCAGCCTTTGCAGAGGCATGCGAAAAAAATGGTTTAGAGTTTGT